>CAYVPZ010000005.1:8415-24846 GCA_964453955.1 uncultured Solibacteraceae bacterium
GCCAACTGTTCTCAGAAACTCAGGGAGACGCTTCTGGCTGGAAGCAGCATCAAGCCTGAGGGCGGCAGTGCCGCGTTCGCTTTCAACCTCCATCAGTTTATCTCACAGGGGCGGCCTGTCTACGGAACTGTTGAGGATAGGGCCCTGCGTTTCCTGACGCTGGGACGGGCAGTATTACGCACCTCAGCGCGACGGCTCAAACACGCAGCGTCTTTTGTTTCCTATGGTTTTCTATCGCGTGTGCAGCCAGGAGTACTACCAGGAGTACGACAAGGTTGTTTACGACGACTCCCATGGTGAGGTCACTCCCTGGGATGAGGCATCGCTCGACCACGATGACCACCACGGCCGCCGCGGCTACTTGATGCTGCCGGCATCTGAGCCATTCGAGTGGTCGATGGACGATACGATGGTGATGCTTCAGTGGACGCGGAAGCAGAGAGAAGCCGTCGAGTACGCGCTTGATCTGGCCATCGACGAGCGGGGCTCATCGACGAAGACCGGCATCATCCTCGACGAGACCTGTTGAGCACTTTCTGGACCCGAATCGCGGGGACGCGGGAAGAGCTGGAACGTCTGCCCTGATTGGTCGCTGAAAACGCGTGTCAGGAAAGAGCTGGGGGCGGGAACGCTTCGCCGCGCGCCGGTTCCATGTTAGGGGCGCACGACTCTCGTGCGCACGGCGTATAAGGAAGTGCGCGCCGGAATGAAGAGGGTCTGTCCATCCCTGCCGCCAAACACCACCTGTAGCGGCCTTTCCGGAATTTCAATCGTCTCCACCAGCTTGCCCGAAGGCTGGTACACGTAGACCTGACCGGCGGCAATGTAGACCTTACCGTGCGCGTCCGTGGTGACGCTCTCGCCGCCCTGGTTCACAAAGACCTTCAGATCCACCAGGCTTCCGTCCGGCTGCACTGTTCCCACCCACGTCTTCACCTCAGCTTCGTCGGTAATGTAGAACGGCTTTCCAGGAACCGCCGGAGCCAGCCCGAATCCGCGAAGCAAGGCGCTGGTCTTGACGTCCCACGCAACCGCGCCACTCACGAAGTCCTGCCCGGCCGGTATGAATGTAGTGCCGTCCGGAGAGAGGTACTGCGACGCCGGCTGCTGGAACGTGGCTGGATTCAGGCGCCAGGAGCTGGCCGGCAAGATGGCACGCAGGCCGGGCCGCTGCACCACCGGCGCGGGTTTCAGAATGGTGATGTCGCCGTCATCGGGCGCTCCCGGCTTGAACGAGTACACGGTTCCATTGCCGGCGTACGAGATGACCATCAGATTCCCAGCCTGGTCGAATGCAAGGTTAATCGGGTCCACAGGATTGTCGCGCACCACGGAGAGCTGGCGGCGGGCCATCGACCATCGATAAATGCGCTGCCAGTGGGCGTCCACAAAATAGAAGTCGCCGGAGAGGTCCGCGGCTCCACCGGAGATGTTGAAGAACCCCCCGGCCAACTTCTCCACGTGAGCGCCGACGGCATGCGCGGCCGGCGGGTTCCCCGAAAGGTTCAGCCACGCGAACTCGCGCTGGCGGATATCGACTTTGTGCATCTGGTCGTACACAGCGGCGTCGAAGGAGACCTTGCTATTGCTGTAGCAGTGGACATTCCGGAACCGGATATTCTTTGAACTGGAAACCTCGATCGCCCACGGGAATGGCTGAAAGCTGCTGACCACCCGGTAAATGTGGAAATTGGCCACCGTGATGTTGCTGGAGCCATCAATCTCCAGCGGCATCGCGAAGCCGCCTTCGCCGCGTTCCTCCTCGGTCTGCAAGGCGTAGATCCGCCAGTTCGACACGTTGTGCAACTGCACCTCGTGGCGGACGTGATGCTCACTGGACATCTCATACACGCGCCCCTCGGTGGATGTGTTGGACACCAGCATGCCGGCCTGCGCGAAGGTGCTGGGGGTCCAGACATCGAAAAACGTTCCTCCACCTCCATCGGTGACCCAAAGACTGGGGTACTGGCCATCCCAGCGCCGGTTCGGGTCGGGGTCGGCCGTGTGCGTGTTGTTGTACGGGTTGTCGCGCGTGCCATCGGCCCTGTTGGTGCCGTGCCCGCCCAGAAAGCGGACGTCGTTCATCATCGAGTCCGCTCCCGCCATCCACTTCGCCGCCACCGCGCGCGGGTTAATACCGTTGGTGGACAGGCCGAGCCCAATCACGATGTTCGTCCCGCCCCGGGGCGCCTCGATCAGCGGCCGGGGCGAACCAACGCCCTGAAACGCGGGCGTCGAATCGCGCAGATCGATTTGCGTCGCGCTGGGGTGCAGACCAATCAGTACCGTGTCCGGCTTCAGCGTAATGGTGTCGCTGACCACGTACCGTCCCATTGGAAAGTAGATGGTGCGATGATCGGCGATGGCCTTGCTCAGAATCTCGGTATCGTCCGACGAGCCATCGCCCTTCGCGCCCAGCGACCGGATGTTCACCCACGTATCGCGGTCTGGCAGGTCGGGCAGGTCGGATCTCACGGCCGGGGGCATGGCGTTGAGGGTCGAGGTCTGGAAAATGTCCCCGGTCCGTGGAACGGCCCCAATATCGCGGAAAGTCAGGCCGTGCGAGAACACCTTTACGCTGTAAATCGCCCCTGGTCCGGCAACCTTGCGGCCGCTCTCGCGAAACAAGGCGAACGTTGGCACCTGTCGGCAGACCGCATTCTCCATGTTGATCTCGGTGCGAGGGCTGTCCTCGAGGCTCACGATCACCGCGGGCCCCGAAATGTCTTCTAAGCGCGCGTCCCTCACCCAGAGCTCATCCGGGAAACCGGGATCGATGGCGATGGCGGTGGGAACGTTCCTGAAGCGAGGCCGGACGAGCGTAAGCCCGGCCGCGCCTTCCTGGATGGCCGCCTCGCGCTGTCCTTCAAACGTGCCATCCACCACCGTGAACTGCCAGCCTGGTGAAGGCGTGCGCGTCCAGATGGCGTACCGGCCACCGTAGAAATGCACATCCTCGGCCACATTGCCGGCCTCATGGATGCCCGCGAGGCCGGACCCAATATGGAAATCCATGTGCGCCAGGAAACAGTGCTGCGCGTAGTGGGCGCGTATGCCGACGGCGCCGGGATTGCCTTCTCCGATCTCAATGTCGACGTTGCTTAACGCGGAATAGAACGTCCCCGGGTTGGCGTCGCGGGGTGGGCCGTTCGCAGGCCGTCCACCGGCGAAGAACACCATCAGGTTCTCTTTGCCGGCGTCCCCGTAGCCCGGCGTGTTTGCCGCGAGCACCAGGACAGGCCGGCTGGCGCCATAACCAATCACGCGAATCCCGGGCCAGATGTAAATGGTTTTGGTGAGCCGGTAGCGGCCCTCGGGAAGGAAAACGATCCCCTCGCGGGTAGTCTCCTGGACCTTGTCGATCGCCAACTGAATGCCCGCGGTATCGTCGGCCACGCCATCGCCGCGCACGGGAAAGCTGTCCGATGTGAGGTATATCGCCTTCGGATCGTCCAGACGGACGGAGTAGTAGGACGCCCCCCACGACGACGCGGTCGCGGCGGCGAGAATCAGCATCACTCGTTTCAGCATAAGACTCTCGCAGGATACCAATGGACAGTTGGAGGAATTCGACCTGGTGCAGGCTCTCACCTGCGGCGGTCCATGGCGTCTCTCCCGCCTGCGCTCGCGGAGAAGTTTTCGCAATCGAAAAGGAGCAATGCCATGAACTGGTTCGGCGACCTGGCGAACTTCCTCCCGGCGGCACAACGCACGGAGACGCCGGTGGGCGCGTGCTGCTCGTACTGATGTAGAGTGCATGATCCGCATGACCATGGGCTCGGTGGCGCATCAGGAACGCCGCTGCTCCTGCCACGGCGGCCACGGCTGCGACGAGGAGGACGGGCTGACGAGGCGGGATTCGGAGGCACGGGAAGAGCTGTGAGAGAACGTAGCCCTGGATCGCGGCGACGTAGTTGTACAGGCGTGTCCGCAGGAAGTTCGTATCGGCGTAGCTGTTGATCGGCGGGCCGTTGTGTCGGCATCGTAGAACGCCATTCCAGATGCGTTCGCCCGGAACCACCAGAGGATTCCTCCAAACTGGAGCTTAGGCGGAAGACCCATCCCGGACAGCGCGAAGGGCTTCAATCCGGAGGGCGGAGTGGTGGCAGTCGGCGACGGGGTGCTCACGAAGCGCGGCTGCGGCGTCCCTCTCGATCTGCGCCCCGGCGTTCGCGTGCTGCTGAGCGTTCCAGCCGGGCCAGCGAGTCGTCCAGTGACGCGATCCGGGCGTCGCGCAGCGCCTGGTACTCATCGATGAGCTGGCGCAGAGTGGCCGAGCTGCAGCAGCCCGCGGCGTAGATGGTTTCCAGATCAAGGTCGGTCATCAAGGCATGCTCCTTCGCTAAAACCAGGTGCCGTTTCAGGTATAGTTTGGGTATAGTTTGGTCTTACCCCACTTCTTGCCCCCTTTTTGGCTTCCTGAGCCTGCTAACAGGCCCTGCCAGCGGTGCGCTTCCATCCGATAGACGCCGTCATCGTCGACCCGGGATCGTCAACGTACCCCGAGCCCTGGTAAATTGGAAGTCTCACTGCTGGTTCCTCCCCTTCGGCCATCAGCCTGGAGTTGAAAACTTTTCCGCGGAGCGCAGGCGGGTGAGGCCGCTCTCCCTATCGAGCGCCTCGGTGCCAAATATCGTCCCTCGCCCGGGCTGTTGCACGCCGAGCCGTTTCCGATCAAGGCTGGCGACAATCCGCCCGAAGCTATCGCACATGCCGGGGACGACCGTCGAGCGCGTCGCGCTCCAGAGAGCCGCCGAGGGACATCCGCTCGACGACGTCGTCGTATACGCGCTCGATGCCCTGGGAAACCCCGCGACTTTGGAAGTTCAGGTAAAGAAAGGCATCACTTTCGCGCCAAGCGACAGCGTCTTCCGCGAGGTGGTCGGGCAGATTGCGGAAGCGTCGCACAAGCCGGAGTACTGGACGACACGGTATGAATTGGGCATCGCGGATGTCACGCACCTCGCACAATATCGACGGCCCATACCAGGAGCACTGGCCACAGGGCCGGGCTTCACATCGCTCCAGCGAGCAAGGCGGTACGCGTTTAATGTCAACAACGATGTCCTGCCACCCTCCGCGGCAAGCAAGACGATGCGAGCACGCTCGACCTTTCTGTCCGGAAGGGAGCGTGCCCGCGATTCGGACCTATCTCCCTTCGGCATGATGGTGACGTCGACTTCCTTGAGAAAGCGGAAAGCCTGATCAAGGAGACGGGCTATCACCGCCGCGATGCCGGCGTTGAAGACCTGCGCGCGAGCCTCGGTGGGTGGTCCGCGTTGCTGCTCCACCTGCCCAGCGCCACGCCACAAGAGGTGCGTTCCAGATCTGAGGCTATCTCGGACAGGATGCATGAATCGCAACTTTGGTCTAAGTGCTTCTTTTGTTATCGCTTGAGCAATCCCAGCGGGGGTAGAATCGCCGCGACGGGCGTTTTCCAGTGCTGCGCTCTGGGCCATCTGCGGCACCGGCCTCTACGCCCGTGCCACAAGGGGCCTGAGCGCCGCTCGTTGATGGCGGCGAGGGCGCCCGCAGTCAGTACCCAGCCGACCGCGCCCGCGATGCGCGAGAGAAACAGTAGCGGAGCGTGCGGCCGCACTGGGCCCGTCCCTCAGTGATCGAGGCGTTGAAGCATTTTCTGCGCCGCCGGATAGTCCGGCCGCAGCCTGAGAGCTTCCTGAACCTCCCTCAGGGCGTCTTCCCGTTTCCGCTGCATCGAGAAGGCACACCCTAACCCATAGTGAGCCTCCGGATCGTCCGCCCTGAAGCGCAGCGCCTCGCGAAACTGCAGAACCGCCTGGTCGGCTTTGTTGGATTCCAGCAGCGCGACGCCTATGTACACGTGTGTGGGGACATCGTTGGGCATGGCCTCGAGCACTCGATCGAGCTCTTCTCGCGCCGGGATGGCTTTGCCTTTCTGCACCAGGGCTACAGCAAGGTTGAAGCGGCACCTTGTGCACGCGGGCTCGAGTTGCACGGACTTTTCGAGATCCGCGATTGCCGGGTCGAGTTGCCCGGCTCCGGTCAGAATGAGGCCGAGCTGGTTCCAGGCTTCGGCGTTGTTGGGATCGTCCCTCAAAGCAGTCTGGTATTGAGCCACTGCTTCCTCGATGTTCCCCTGCCGATCGGCAGCGATTCCCAGATAGAGATGGGCCTCCGCGTGACTGGCATTCGCGTCCAGCAGGGCACGGAGTTGTTTGACTGCCGCGGCTGTCCTGGGAGCCTTGAAAAACAACGCGCTGAACCTCCACAAAGGCGCCAGAGCTTCTGGCTTCAGTCGCAGACCTTCGCGAAGCTGCCCGAGCGCCTCGTCAACCGCCTCCGGCTTGTCTCCCCGGAACTCCAGCAGCGTGTAAGCGATAAAGTGCCGGGCATCGGCGTCCGTGGGGCCGGCTTCGGCGGCGCGGCGAGCTATTTGAATCCCCTTATCGGGTTCCCCGAAACGGCTCAGTTCCCCCGCCTCTTTGAGCAGACGCGTGGACGAGTAGCAGAGATCGGTCAACTGGTCGTGCAGAGGATCTTTTATCGGGGCCAGGGCCAGAAGGTTGCCCGACAGCAAGCGTTGGCGCGCCTGGGCTGCTTTGTCCGTCTGCCCCAGTGCTTCCCAGGCTTGCTGCAGCAACTGCCAGGGTGGCCGCGCCAAAGGATAGCTACTTGTAATGGGGGCGACTAACTCCACCACCTTGTTCCAATCCTCGCGCCGTGCTGCAATCCGGGCGAGTCCGACAGTAGCTTCCACGAAAGAGCCGGGATCGGTGGACCTGACGGCTATCTCATAACAGTGCGCGGCTTCGTCCAGCCTGTCCTCCTTGAAATATCCGTGGGCCAATTTGAGCATGGCGGGAACGTGATCGGGCTTGAGCCGCACGGTCTGCCTCAGTAAGTCGAGTTGGTCCTTGTCGTCCGCGGTTTCTTCCTTCAGAGTTGCCTGACAATACGTCCAACGATAGTCACCGGGCGCCAGCCGGGCGGCAATGCGATAGGCGCCGGCAGCCTCCTCAAAATACTGATTGGCATGATACGCCATGCCCAGTCTGCCAACGGCTTCGGCCGACGCCGGGTGTCTTCGGGCCTCCCGGTCCGCGCCGGCGAGCAGAGTGCGAAGGGCCGGATTCACCGTCTCGACATCGGGCAGTTTCGGGAAATCGGCCGGCAGCCGGACCGGAAACAGGACGCTCGACAACAGCCATGTGCCCACCCCCAGCGCCACGGCAAGGCCCCCGAGTTTCAGGAGTCCGATCCTCTCGGAGCCGCGCTTGTCATCCTCGGCCTCGGGTTCCGTGATCCCTTTGGCGGATTCGGGAACTACCATCCCTTTGGCTCGCCGCAGGCCGGCGTCTTTTGGCTTTTTACGGGACAGGGTAAGACCACCTCCGTATGATCCCGGCGCTCCAGTTCGCCGCCGGCGATTCCTGCTGGAACCCGCTCGCCGCGGACGAAGGCTGACCCCAGTGATTGAGCCAAAGAACCACGCGGCCATCGTTGGTGAACGGCTGATAAACGTTCATGCGGACGGTTACCAGATCGGGTTTTCCATCCCCGTTCATGTCCGCCGCTTCCAGGCTTATAAGGTGGGTCGGAAAGTGGGCGATATCATGTTCCGTGAAATTCATCTTGCCGTCGTTCTGAAACCAGACGAGGCTCTGCGAGTCCGGTTGCTCCCAGAAGTTGTAGCAACTGACCACCGCAACATCCAGATTGCCATCGCCGTCGAAGTCGGCCGCCACCGCCCCGCTGGCGCCCGGAAACAGGCCGATGGGATGCCGCTCGAATTTGAAGTTGCCCTTGTTCTCGAGCCATTGCACGCTGTGCCAGGGTCGTGGGCGCGGGGGGAGATAGTCGAAGGCGTCCCCATTGGTGTAGAGGATGTCCACCAGCCCGTCCTTGTTCAGGTCAACTAGTCTTATACCGCTGCTGCCATAGTCTTCGTTGGTGCTGCCCCACACCAGGTGAGGCTTGAAGTTGCCGTGTCCATCGTTCTCAAAGACGTACAGCTCCTCCCATTCCTGGCTCACCACGCTGACGATATCCATGTGGCCGCTGTGGTTGACGTCGGCGGGAATGGTGTGAATCACTCCGGACAGGCTCTGCAGAATATGCGAGCGGAATTGCCCGTTGCCAAGGTTCTCCATCCAGCGCGTTTCGCCGTCATCGTAACCGAATTCGCCGACGACCAGATCCATGCGTCCGTCTTCATTAAAATCGGCGGCGCGAACATCGGTAACCCTCGCAATATGATCGATGATGGTGTGCGGAGTAAAGTTCATTTTGCCGTCATTTTTCAGAATTACCACCGAGCCGATCTTGTCATTACTCGGGAAAAGCTTGCCCATGCAGGCCACCAGCACGTCGAAATGGCCGGTTTTGTCGAAATCGACGGCGCTGACGTGGGCGGGGGCCGGGAGCGGCGGACTGATCCACCGTTCTGTAAAAACCCCGGCCGGATACTGCCGGATCCAGCCCACCCGATTGGCCAGCATATCCGCCACCAGAATGTCCGGAAGACCATCCTGATCGAGATCCACAATCTGGAGGCTGCCGATCCGGGGAGGAGCGGTCGATGGAAACCCGATCGGCTGCGGCGTTAGGAAATCGATCTTCCTGCCATGCTCGATCTTTGCGGGGCGTTCCTCCGTCTCCCGCGCACCTTTGAAGATATGCTCGAACATCTGCTGGATGGAGAGGCCTGAGTGATGTGCCTGGTAGAACAGAACCAGCAGCGGCACTCCCAGCATGACGCCGGCGATCCTCAACCCGGGCAGCGCCGAGGAGCGCTTCTTTCCCGGTGATTTCGGCCTCACGGTTCTCTTTTCCATCGCGTTATCCGGCGAAAAGGCAGATCATGCCGGCCGCGGAGATCCACAGTAAAGATCCCAGCGGGAGCGATCCCAGAATCGCGCGGCGCCTTTCGGAAGCGTCCTCGAGCCAGCAACGATAAAGCGTCTCGATCGCCCAGGCAGCGCCTGCGAGCACACAAGCTACCTGCAGCCATGGAATGGCCGGAGACCAGATGATATGCCAGCGGCTACCCGCCCTTCCCAGAAGATTCCAGCCCCAGTTGAAAGGATCCCCAAGGCTCTGCAGCAGGAACGTCGTCATCGAAGACACGGTTGCCAACGCAAAGGCTATCCAGCAAGCCAGGCCAAGAGGGATGAGGGCGGCGCTGGTCGCCTGAAACCGATTCTTCGCGGTCAGAGTCGATCCACTCAAACGGATTCCGATTCGTGTCAGCAGATACCACAAAAGGGGAAGGACCCCAAGGCACACCGCCCAAACAACCACGGCGTAAACTGAAAAAGTTCCCCAGTTTTGTTTGTCTAACAGATCGATCCAGTTCCGAACCCTGTCCCAGGCGCCAAGGTTGACGAAACAGTACAGGCAAGCGAGGGCAAACAGTACGATTGCCTGCCAGGCCTCGCCATAGCCGGCGATTTGTTTGTCCCATCCGCTGGTGCGCCACAGGATCGCAGCATTATTGTATGCGCAGGTCTTCACGCACTCCATGCAGAGTCCACAATCGTTGTTCCGATCGATTTCACCCACGCAAAGTCCGTATGGGCATGCCCATCCTCTGGCGCTGCCGGTGCGGCAAAACTGCTCCGTGCAGCGGGCGCATTTCTCGGAAGAGACGGACCGGACCATGACGCGGCCCGTGGTTGAGTAGAGACTGATGTAGCTGTTAATTGGGCAAAGGTACCGGCAAAAAAGCCGTTGCTCCGGAAAGAACGAGACAACGATGGCCAGAACCAAAAGGCCAATCAACATCCAACTGGTTGCCGGCGGCAGCGCAACCAGAGTGGTGCTGAAGGTACCCAAAAGAAGGAACAGCAGAACGCGCGGCCAGGGGTTGCTCAGCCAGGTGGGCCAGATCAGCGGCACGCCGAAGATACGGAGAGGGGGGGTGTTGTCAAGCGCTGCCGGATCTCGGGAAAGCCGGCGCCGCTGCAGCCATTCTCCAAGCAGAGGGAGTGGACAAACCGTGCACCAGATTCTGCCGCCGATGGGCACCAGCAGGATGATCAGGCTGGAAAGCCAGAGGACCCATACGATCATGGGACCCGCGTTGCGCCCGGAAACCTTGGTGCCGAACAGGCCAGCCAGGATGACAAACCAGAACACGCCCAACATGGGGAGAGCAAGATTCGCTTGAAAGGAAGGCGCCTTGACCACTCGCTTGAGCCAGGGAAAACGCTCGAACAAGTTGAGGGGTCGGCGTTCGGAGCCGCCGGCAGTGCGACGCCCGGCTACCAGGCCGGCGAACGGAATCGCCACCAGCAGCCCCAGGCCCCCAAAGAGCAGGAAGTTGGGGCTGACGATTATTTCGCCCCTTTCTGTCCCATGCAACGGTCCATTGTAGGTGTGATTGCGAAACTGCGACTTTGAAACGAGCGGGCCACGCCATCCTGGGAGTCCTGCCACGATTTCCACCGTTTCCATTGTTTTCAGGGGATCGTCGGGTTTTGAAAGCCGCTCCACGGACACCAGCTTGCTGCCGGGGGTGATGGAGACGTGAACGTCGTAATCCTGGACGAAGAAGCTCTGGCCGGTATCGCGGGTCGAGAAAGTCAGCCGCAGAAGATCCCCGCGATTGGCGTGAATGCGCGAGGGACTGAAACCGTAGCGGTATGCCTCGATGTGTATATCCCGAATCCCGGGCTTTTGCGCGAGAATGCCGGCAATCCATGCGGGTACGGCCGCGCCCGCCACCAGAATCATCACAGCCGCCACCCGGCGAATCGCACGAGTTCGAAGCGTGGACACTTCGACTCCATCGCAACGCTGCAAGCTGCTGGACATCCGGACTAACCTTGTTGGGAACCCTCCCTATTGTCTCACCGATCAGTCCGGGATTTTTCGAAGCAACCGGCCGAGATACTTCTCTGCGTAGATGACGCTGCGCTGCCGGACCAGCCGTTCCGGAGGATGCCGAAAGAGACCCAGCTCGGGGGCCCTCGTTATTGCCTGACCGTCGTCGGGACTGAGGACGATCCAGGCGAGAGCCTGCCTCGCCACGGCGGGTTCAAACCCGCTGGTGAGCTGCCGAAACACCAGCCGGGCGATCTCCGACTCGCGTGGATCGGCGCAAAGATCCGCCACCGCTGCGATGCCGACCAGATTGCGGATGCTTTGTCCGGCATCGTCGAGTCTCCCCTTCGGCCAGAGGCTCAGTTTGGCGGCGAAGCCTCTGCTCTCCGCTGAATCCAGAGCCGGCGGAGCCAATGGCGCGACCAGATCATTGTCGCCGGGCAGACCGTCAAAGCCGATCTGCGCGATTTCCGCCTCCGTGATATTGCTCCACGCTCCTGTTTCGAATAAGACGGGTTTCAACCGGCCCGTGTGCCAGGCGACGGCGCCAACCGCCGCCCATGAAGCCAGCGCCGCTGTCACCCACCAGCGTGCGGGCGGGGCGAGCCGGCCTGGCTCCCAGCGGAAGAGCTTTGTCCCGGAAGCTCCCGCGGCCAGACCGATAACGGCTAAAGCTCCCAGCCGGAATCCCGCGGCGTGCAACCCGTTCTGTCCATCGAAGCACGGTTCGAGAACCTCAACCGACCAGCGGCCCGGCATAAACCCCGCGAGCCGTTGCGCCCAGACCGGCAGGACCGCCAACGGCACTCCGACTCCGCCGATCATGATCATCGGAAGAAAAACACACTGGCCGAGCGCCTGCACCGCGGGCACGGTATCGGCCAGAGCTGCGATCAACAAACCGATTCCAAGAAAGGCCCCGGTCACAAAGAGGAACGCAAGCATCAGCGCTCCGGGCTCGGCCGGAAGAGGCGTGCCGTAAACGGCCCGGGCGATGGCGATTTGGATGAGCACGGCGGAGGCGACAATGAGCACTCGCGCTGTCATCGCGCTCAGGACCAGCCACAGAGTCGGCACGGGCAACAGGCGGTAACGGCGCCAGATGCCCCGTTCGCGTTCGGCCACCAGCGCGGTGGGAAGTCCAAAACATGCTCCACCGAGTATGGTGATAGTAAGGATCTGGCCCATCTGGGCCTGCAACGGAGGAGTATCGGCCCTGAATACGCTGCCGAACGCCACGAGAAAGAACACCGGCACCAGATAGCCGTAGACGATTGCCTGTGGGCTGCGAAAATTCAAATCGATGGTAAGCAGAAAATGCCGTATCCATCCATTGAACTCGGGAGGCGCGGTCATCGAACCTCCGGCAAGTCTTCGCCCGACCAGGGCCGGCCCGTGAGTTCGATGAAGACGTCTTCGAGTGACGGCCGGTTCAACTCAACGTGGAGCAACTCAGCTCCCGCTTCAGAAACTCGCCGCGCCAGTTCTGCCAAAACACGATCCGGCGCGCGTGTTTCCAATGTCCAGCCGCGGTCGCCGCAGGAGGCTCCGATCACTTCGGGCAACGCACTCGCGACGGCGGCGTCCAGAGGCGGCGCCGTTTGCACAATCAGTCGCGCCGGCGCTCTGGAGCGTCCGATCAGCTCAGCCGGAGGAGCGGCCGCGACGATCCGGCCATGATCGATGATCCCGATCCCATCGCATAATTGACCGGCTTCTCCGAGATCGTGAGTGCTGAGGAGGACCGTCCTGCCCTCCGACCGCATCTCGCGAATCAGAGTGTGCAGCCCGCGCCGGGCTTGCGGGTCGAGGCCCGCCGTGGGCTCGTCGAGCACAAGCAGTGTGGGCCGGTTGACCATTGCCAGGGCAAGAAACAATCGTTGCCGCTGTCCTCCGGAAAGGGCGGCGAAGGGGACATCGCCTTTGGCCTCCAGATCGAAACGCTGAAGGAGTTCGTCTGTGGCAAACGACTGAGCATAAAACGAACCGAAAAGACTCAGTGCCTGGCGTGGAGTGATCTTGTCCTGCAGCGTGGCTGCCTGAAGCTGCGCGCCGATCATCCGCTTTGCCTGGGTCGAATGCGTGCGGAGATCCCATCCGTTGACGCGAATGGAACCGCGGTCGGGGTGTCGCAGGCCGAGAATGCATTCGAGTGTGGTCGTCTTGCCGGCGCCGTTCGGCCCCAGCAGTCCGAATACCTGGCCTGCCGCGACTTCGAAACTGATGCCGCAAACTGCCTCGGTCGCGCCGAACCGCTTCCACAGGTCGACTACCGACACCGCGGGGCTGTTCGATGAATCGGGTTTGGCATCCGGGCTGACGTCCAACCTTGTGCCGTTGGCGATAACACTCACTCCCGTCTCATCATGTCATGGCATTCCGGGGAACGGCGCCGGCTTGCCGTGGGTGTGCTCCGCAATAATATCGCAAAATCGATAACGTGGCGCGGTTCCGAGTCGCAATGCTGAACGATTTGGAGAGGCCTCATCGTCGCCTCGCGAACCGGGCGAGAACAAATCGAGGGACATTATGAGCCTGGAACGGCTCGCGCCTGGCAGTGAAAAACGGCGCGGACGGGCACCAGCCTGAATGAGCAGGGTCGCGAGAGTGCTGGAGATGCAGGGTCAGGTGAATGGCCATGGCGGACGCGCGCGTCCGCCGTCGGGCGAAGACGACCGTGATGCCTTCGGTCTGGCCGGCTCTGCCGGGCGGAACTCCACTTCGTCTTTTCTTCCGCCTATACTGGAGCCGTGCCTGGTCCACGCCCGCCAGAACGGTAGGCGACTCGGCCGGCCCGCAACCGCGGCCGTGCACGCCGGCGAAATCCGGAGGCTTTATCGTGCCGGAGTCAGCGAGTCCGGGATCGCCCGCCGACTACAGATCGGTCGAGCATCGGTGCGGCGCACCCTGGCGGTGAAACGATGAAGAAACGTAGAGATCCGATTCGGGAAGACCGAATCCACAACGAAGCTATCGTCGATGCCGGCCCGGAAGAGCAGGCGATGAGCTGGTATTACTATCTGGAATGTAAAATCGGTTTCCCGTTCCAGGCGAAGTGCATCGTCGCGAAAGCCATATCGCCGCTCAGAAAAGGTGAAGTCGTCGAGGTGATACGCATGGCGTCAGAAAATGCCTGTGAGCACGACATGCTCGTACGGATCCGCTGGCAGGGGCGGATGATGGCCGTTCCTCTTTCTCAACTGATGGCCATCGATCCGGACGAATCAACCGAGGAAGCCATTGGTGACTGGCATTACTGGGTCTCCCAGGGCTGCCTTCTCTGAGGTCATGTCCCGAACTGTTATGGCAAGACGCCGACCAGGATCGCAGCCCACATGGACAGATGTTAAGGCACAGCTCGCGAGCTACGACCGGCTGGGATTACTGGGCTTGATTCAGGATCTCTACGCCGCGCACAGGGATAATCGGATGTTTCTTCAGGCCCGCCTGGGACTGGGCGAAGACGTTCTGAAGCCCTACAAGGAAACGCTGGACCGCTGGCTCTGGCCGGACGCCTTGCGGAACCAGGATACTTCCGTGGCGAAAGCCAAACAGGCCATCTCCAGTTACAGAAAAGCTGTCGGCGAACGCGCCGGACTCGCGGAACTGACGGTGTTCTATTGCGAACGCGCTGCCGGATTCTGCAGCGACATCGGCAATCAGGACGAGAGCTTCCTCGATGCACTAGTCCGCATGTTCGCGCAGGCTCTCAAGGTCATCGACCAGCTACCTGCCAATGATCGCAGCCGCTAATCGCCCGGCTGGATCTCGTACGGGTGATCAGCCACAAACTCGGCTATGGTGTCGGCGACGACATGGACTCCATGTTCGCGAAATACGTAAGAACCTGATCCTGATCCGCGCCGTTCACAAACCGCCTGCCACGCTACGCAGCCCTGCCGAAAGCTCACAATGATCTGCGGCGAATTCGGCTTCCGCGCGCTGGGCCAGGGCAGCAAAGGACGCGTTCTGCAGGCAACGGTCCTTGCACACGGCCAGAAACGCCTCGCGTTCGGCCGCAGCCTGCGCCCGGTCACGGGCGTTCGTTCGCGTCTGTTCCACCTCGACCTGAGGCCTGCGCACCGCCTCGGGCAAAGCGGCCGTTTCAGGCCTTTTGGCGAAGGCAAATCCCACGGCGAGATAGACGCCTAGCAGGACCGCGACCGCTGCAAGTACCCGAACGACGCTCCGTGGAAGCCAAAGGAAGCGGTGCGGGGGGACGGCCCGCTCTCCCATGGCTGGGTGGTCCTGCCATGGGCGCAGGACGAAAAGCATGAGCACCCCAACGGCGGTCATGACCGCCAGTTCGACGGACCCGGCGTAAGAGCGCGAAAAGCCAAACTCGCGGCCAAACAACTCGATGGCCTCCGCCGCGTAGAACGAGACGACGAAGAGCTCAATCCATTCGACTTTACTCTGCGTGGAAGCCTGACGTTCCGATAACGATGCGAGAGTTGCCGGCGACGCGCTTTCGCTCGGTCCATGGCCGGAGCCGGTTGACCACATTCGCGTCACTTTCCTGACTCCAACCGAATTGAAAAGTGGACGGCGCGTCCGTTAGCGAGCCTCGCTTCGATGTCCTGCTCGCGCGAATTCGCGATCGGGTCAGCAATTTGCGAGCAACTTCGCCCGATCTGCTGGTAGCCCAGTCTGAGTTCGAATCGGAGGCGCAGGACCTCCCGTAGTTTCCGCGAAACTTTCCGGGCATCGTGAAAGCCATTCCGGGCTCGGGCGAAAACCGTTCGCCTTCGCGTCGGAATCGCTGTTCGCCTTCAGCCCGGAATCCCGTTCGTCTTCACCCCGGAACGCTTCTCGCGTTCACCCCGGAATCCTTTTCGCCTTCGCCCGGAATCCGCAATGCGCCACTGAGCCCAGGGTTATGCGGACCATGCACTCATAGTAGATGAATGGGCGCGCAGAAGAACAGCCCGCGATCGCCAAGCGCGACGGCTTCGCCGCAGTGCAAGCAGCGCACGCCCACCGGCGCCTCCGTGCGTTCTGCCGACGGGCAGCCAGCTCGGTTCCACGGGTCGCCGAACCAGTTCATGATGCTCCTTTACGCAAAAAAAGTGCCCGTTTCAGGTATGGTTGTAGGCTTCGGTCTCAACCTCAACCTCTCGCAGATGGCGCACGGTGGTGGCAGGGTGTCGCTGCGGACAAACGACCTCTAACCTGCCGACTCTTGTTGCTCAATCGCCTCGGCCGAGCCGTGAAGCGTCGCCGCAGCGATCATTGACGCCGGATTCGATTGCACCTCAGCTTCTGTGTTTGCTGGTTTCTTCATGTTGTCCTCCTTTAGGAACGTGGAAGATTTCTCCGCGAGCGCACGCGGCAGACACCGCTTGGTGATGTGCGCGGCGTGCGACTCCCACCTCGGCCACGTTTTCCCCGACGGCCCGGCGCCCACGGGCCTGCGTTACTGCATGAATTCGGCGGCGCTCAAGTTCGACCCATCGGATCACGGCGCGAAATAACCGAAGATATCCAGGATCAGGTACGTTGTGCTGGGAATATACACGTAAGACGAGATGGAACCGTTGGTGGTGGGCACCAGGGCCATGTTCGAGGTAATGGCCCCGTCCATCGCGTTCAGCGTCGATACCACCGGCATGGTCCCGCCCTGCG
>CAYVPZ010000006.1:0-24844 GCA_964453955.1 uncultured Solibacteraceae bacterium
ATGAACTCGGCCGCGATGCGCCGCGTCTCCTGCAGGTAGCCGCGGCGGATGCCGAGCTGGCGGTTCACCACCGGTGGGTTGTAGAAGACGAAGTATTTGTCGCCCGACGGCGCGCCGTTGTTGTCGACAAGTTCGAACGGCGCCTCGGTGAGCGCTTCGGCCAGCTCGCGCGGGTTGGCGATGGTGGCCGAACAGCACACGAACTTCGGCGCCGAGCCGTAGAATGCGCAAATACGCCGCAGCCGCCGCAGCACGTTCGCCAGATGGCTGCCGTACACGCCGCGGTAATAATGCAGCTCGTCGATGACGATGTACTGCAGGTTCTCGAACGCCTTGGCCCATTTGGTGTGGTGAGGGAGGATTCCGGCGTGCAGCATGTCTGGATTGGTGAGCACGATGTTGGCGCGCTCGCGGATGGCCTTGCGGGCGTCCTGCGGCGTGTCGCCGTCGTAGGTGAAGGCGCGAATCGCGGAGCCGGCCGCGTCGAGCGTGGATTGCATCTCGTGCAACTGGTCTTCGGCCAGCGCCTTGGTGGGGAACAGGTAAAGCGCGCGCGCGTGCGGGTCCGCGACGATGGCGTTCAGCACCGGCAGGTTGTAGCAGAGGGTCTTGCCGCTGGCCGTGGGCGTGACCACCACGACGTTCCTGCCGGCGGCGCTGAGGCGGAACGCGTCGGCCTGGTGGGTGTAGAGCTGGGGAATGCCGCGCGCTTCGAGCATCGCCCGCAGCGTGGGGTCGAGCTCCTCGGGCATCCCGGCGTAGGCGGCCTCGCGGGCAGGCTGCCGCCGAATCGCGCGGATGGGCGAATCGGGCATGGCCATCCACTGCTCGAAGCGCGCCACCGACGCTTCCAGTCCGCCTCTCGGCGCGAGCTCGGTCAACCCCAGCGACAAGTTCATGTCTTCGCCTCTTCTTCGCCATTAGAACATATCCGGGGGAGCTTCGTCGTGATACGCTTGCGGACAACATGGGTTTGGGTTACGTGCTCATGGCGTGGGTCCTGATCGGCCTGATCGCCGCTCTTGCAGGATCGTTTGTACTTCCGGCCATCGTCGAGTTGCTCACGCCTGAATTCAGCGACATTCGTTCGAAGATTATCCGCGCGGCAAGATGGTTTCCTGCCGGCTGTCTTGTCTGGGCCGGGGCGGTGTTCGTGTTTCAGGGCGCCGCAAATCTGAGTTGGCGACATCGCGATGTCGGCATCGGAGATGGTTTTGACTGCCCGCTCCCCAACGGCTATGCGCTCAGCCTCATCGATGTACTTGATTTCGGAACCGTATATGACCCGAAGAAGAATCCGAATTTCGGAGAAGTCTCAACCAGTGCCGCCGCCGCCGTTCGAAATCTACAAGTGGCGGGGCCATATATTCTCGGCAGCTCCGGGCAGTCCGATCAGCTACAACCTCACTTACTTCCTGCTGGACACGCGAACCGGGAACCGCACGGATTTCACGGAGTATCAGTCGCTGCAAAAGACCGCGCTCCGCCTGAAGATTCAACCCGCGCTGATTCCTATTGGCGACATCTATTTCAGATACCGATGGACCTGGTTTGACGGGTTGGCTGGCGTTTTGATGGTTGGTCCGCCACTCGCTTGCGTCCTGTTGTACGTGCGCTGGCTCTGGTGGGTTCGCAGGAAGGGAAAACTAGTAGCCCGGTCGGCGCCAATTCGCCTGATGACACCACCTGGTGGGTAGAATGAAGGCTTCATGCCCGCCGAAGACCGCGCCGCCCTCAAACAGATTCTCCGTGACCTGTCCATCCGCACCGGCGACTTTATCCTCGCCTCCGGCAAGCGCAGCAACCTCTACATCGACGCCCGTCTCACCACCTGCCACGCGCGAGCAATGCCGCTGATCGGGCGCGCGTTCCTCGACAAAATGGACGAGCTTGGCTGGCGTCCCGCCGCGGTGGGCGGCCTCACCATGGGCGCCGATCCCATCGCCATCGCCATCGCGCGCGAGAGTCTGGACCGCGCCGGCGAACCGATCAACGCCTTCGTCGTGCGCAAGGAGCCGAAAGCGCATGGAATGAAGCAGGGCGTCGAAGGCCTGGCGCTGCCTGCACAGATCGACGTCGTTGTGGTGGACGACGTGTGCTCCACCGGAGGGTCCACGGTAACGGCGGTGGAGCGGGCGCGCGAAGCCGGGCTCAACGTGCTCGGCGCGATTTGTCTGGTGGATCGCAAGCTGGGCGCGAGCGAGAACCTCGCCAACATCCAGTGCGCCTTCGCGTCGATCTTTGAGATTGGAGAACTGGTGGCCGGCGCGTGATATGTATTGCACATCATATGTGCTTCATGTCATATTGAGGCGTGGCGTGGGTTGTCGAGCTGGCCGACGAGTTCGAACCTGAGTTCAGCGAATTGCAGGGTGATGTACAGGACGAGATTCTGGCCTTGTCACGGCTCCTTCGGCAGTTCGGTCCGGAGCTGGGGCGGCCGCACGTCGACACGCTCAGAGCGTCCCGCCACCCTAACATGAAGGAGCTGCGCTTTAGCGCTGCGGGCGGCGCATGGCGAGTGGCCTTTGCCTTTGACTCGAAGCGCAAGGCGATTCTGCTCGTAATCGGCGACAAGTCGGGCCCGAGCGAGAGGCGTTTCTACACCCGTCTGATTCGAAAGGCCGACGGGCGCTTTGACGCCCATCTGGCGCGGCTGAGAGCGGAAAGGACGTAAGTATGGCCGTCAACATTGAGGACAAGATTGGAAAGCTGAGCCCTGCCCGGCGCAAGAAGGTGGAATCGCGCGCGGCGGAACTGATCGCGGAGGAAATGACGCTGCGGGAACTCCGGAAGGCGCGCAAGCTGACACAGGTTCGGATGGCGAAGCAGTTGGGGATCACTCAGGACAGTGTTTCCCGACTCGAGAAGCGCAGCGACCTTCTCCTGTCCACGCTTCGCAAGACAGTCCAGGCGATGGGCGGCGACCTGTCGCTCGTAGCTGAATTCCCCGACCGCGCGCCGATCGTGTTGTCCGGCCTCGCCGAAGAAGCTCAGGCTAGGCGCAGACCCCGCCGCCCCTACACCGCCTCTTTCAAATCCTCCGGAAAAACCGCGTAACCGCCCGGCTGGGCGTACAGCGTCTGCAGCAGTTTCAGCCGCTTGCGCAGATACCGGCTGGGCAACTGGCGCGGGCCGGTGTCCACGTCGATGTCGCAGCAGATGCCGTGGAGGTAAAGCGTGAGCGTGTCGATAAAAGACTGCCGCGTATACTCGCGAAACGGCCGCGAATCCCGCCGCACATGCTTGTGCCTGCTCACCAGCGCCTGTTTCGAATTCCAGCTCTCTTCGTCCACTTCGCCGTGCACGGAACCGCTCAGCTCCTCCCTCAGCAGAGTGGAATACTCCACCTGCGCTTCGTCGGTCCAGCGGTCCGCGGTGAGCGCGGCGATCAGGCGATAGAAGCGGTAGTGGTACTCGGCCACGTTCTGATCCTTGAGCGCGAAGATCAGCACTTCCTGGTTGTTCAGCCGCACCTGCGACGCCCAGGAGACCAGGTCGTCGGGCGGCTTCTCCATCGATACCAGTTCCGCGCCCGGCTTCACCGCGCCGTTGCGCGCCTCGGCGCGCTCCAGATAGGGAACCAGAATAATGGAGATGCGCGGCAGGGCGGAAGCGATGGAAGGAGGCAGCGCCGCGATGGGCTCTTCCAGATACTCCTTCAGCTCCTCTTCGGACATGGGCACCGAAGCGCAAAAATACGAGAACGTGTTGCTGAGCGGGATCATCTCGTCGCGGAAACGCTCCGCGAACTGTCCGACGCTCAGCTTGGCCAAAAAACCCTGGGTAGACATCCCTGGAAGATTACCGCCTTAAGTTTACCAGAGATTCCCTGTTCTTTATGGACCTGAAATGTGCGCCTGCTACGCTAAACTATTGCAGAGGCGAGGGATGACCAAGATTCTGGTTTCCTCCGGCGAGGCGTCGGGCGATTTGTACGCCTCGCACCTGGTGGAGGCCCTGAAACGCCGGCGGCCCGGCCTCACGTTTGCCGGTTGCGCCGGACCGCGCATGCGCGCCGCCGGGGTGGAAACCGTGGTGGACCAGGCCAGCCTCAACGTGGTGGGGCTGTTCGAGGTGGTCCATCATATTCCCCGCATCTGGGGCGAGTACCGCAAATTATTGCGCTGGGCCCGCCAGAATCGTCCGGAAGCGGCCATCCTCACCGACAGCCCCGATTTTCATCTCCGCCTCGCTCGCCAGCTCCGCAAGCTGGGCATTCCGGTGGTCTATCTGATCGCCCCGCAGGCGTGGGCGTGGCGGAAGGGCCGGCTGCCGGCGATGCGCCGCACCATCGACCGCTTATTGTGCATCTTCCCCTTCGAGCAGGATTTCTTCACCGCGCACGGCATCCCGGCGGTGTACATTGGCCACCCGCTAACCCGCATTGTGCGCCCGTCGGCGCCGGTGGCGGAGTTGCGCGCGCGGTTCGGCATTCCCACGGGTGGCACGGCCATCGCGCTGCTGCCCGGAAGCCGGCCAGGCGAGGCTTTTCGTCACCTGCCGTACCTGTTGGACGCGGCCGACCGCATCCGCGCGGCCCGGCCGGAGGCGAGCTTCCTGCTGGCTCTGGCGCCCGGTTTCAGCGCCCGCGCGGACCTGGCAAATTTCCGGGAACGCTTTTCCGGTGCATCCGTCCAGGTATTCGAAGGGCAGACGTGGGATGTTCTGGCGTGCGCGGACCTTGCGCTCGCCGCCAGCGGAACCGTGACCGTGGAAGCGGCCCTGCTGGGCCTTCCCATGATCACGTTCTACCGGGTGACCTGGCTCAGTTGGGTGCTGGGCAAACCTCTGGTCCGCGTGCCATTCTACTCCATGGTGAATCTCATTGCCGCGAGACGCGTCGTCCCCGAAATCATGCAGGGGGAAGCCACCGGGCCGCGCCTTGCCGCGGAGGTGCTGGCGTTGCTGAACGACTCCGCGGCCCTGGCGGAAATGCGCGCCGGCCTCGCCGAGGTGTCGCGCAAACTGTCCGGCGCCGCCGATCCCATGGATGCGGCGGCTGATATTGTGGAATCGTACCTCAAGAAGGAACCCGTTCATGTCCCGTAAGCTCCAGTTCCTGACGTTTGCCGCCCTCCTCGCCGCGGCCCTCGCGCGGGGCCAGGAGAGGCCGGCCGTCGCGGGCCGCATCGACGTCGACCATTACAAGATCGACGCCGAGATCAACCCGCGCACGCAATCCATCGCGGCCACCGTGGAAGCGCATTTTTCGGCCGTGGACAACAACGTCACCACCGTGGCCTTCGAACTGAACAACGCGCTGAACGTGACGCGGGTGGTGGATGACGCTGGCCGGCAGATTCCGGCATCGCGCTCGCAGCAGGACTTCACGCTGCGCCTCACGTTTCCCGAGCCGCTGGTCAAAGGTAAAGCCGGCACGGTGACGTTCACCTACGACGGCCGCCTGGCGGGAACCGAAGACTCGCCGGTATACGGCATCCGCTTCGCCGCCATCCATAGCGATTTCGCCTATCTGATGTACCCGGCGCGCTGGTTCCCCGTTACCGGCTATACTACGAACCGCTTCGCCGCGGACACCGCCATCACCGTCCCCAGCGGATACGACGTGCTGGCCAGCGGCATCGTCCACGTCGATCACCCGAACGCCGACAAGAGCGTGTTTTCGTTCCACTACGCTCGCCAGTCGTTCCCCGGCAGCATCGCGGTGGTGCAGGGCCAACCGGTGAAGGTGACCTCCGAGGGCGTGGTGAGCACGCTGTACTTCCGCACACGGGCGAACATGGCCAATGCGTATGGCGAAGAGGCCGGCAAGATCATGTCCTACTTCACCAGCCTGTACGGTCTGCCGCCGCAGGCCAACCTGACGTTCGTCGAAACCGAGGACGGCACGCCCAACGGCTATTCCGGCCCCGGGCTGGTGTTCCTCTCGCCGGGGACCATTGGCAGTCTGGTGGCGCAGCGCGTGCTGGCCAATCAGTTGGCGCGGCAGTGGTGGGGCATGCTGATTTCGCCTTCCACGCGCAATTCGTTGTGGCTGAGTAACGGCAGCGCGCGGTACGCCGAACTGCTGTATGTGGAACACGACATGGGCAACGCGGATTACCAGTCCGCGCTGCATGACGATTACGTGGATGCGCTCTCGGTGGAGAACCCGCCGGTGGCGCAGTCGGCGCGCCTGGAGGATTACTCGGTGGAGTACTGGGCGGTGACCGCCGGCAAGGGCGCGGCGTTCCTGAACATGCTCCGGCTGGCCATGGGAGACCAGAATTTCTTCAAAATGCTGAAGGAAGTTCCCGACCACTATGCCTGGAAGACCGTCAGCACGCGGCAGTTCGAGGACGTGACCGAGCAGGTCTCCGGCGACAAACTGGATTACCTGTTTCTGCAATGGATCGATTCCAGCGGCGCGCCCGAGTTCAAACTCGAGTACACCGTGTTCCGCACGGCCAAGGGCTTCCGCGTGATGGGCAAGGTGGCGCAGGATCTGGATACCTTCCGCATGCCCGTGACGCTGCACATCGAGACCGAGGGCAACCCTGAGGACAAACCCATCGAGGTGGTGGGCACCTCTTCCGAATTCAGCGTGGACACGTTCGGCAAGCCCCGGGTGGTGACGCTGGACCCCAAGGGCATCGTGCTGCGCTACACGCCGTCCATGCGGGTGGCGGTGGCTATCCGCCGCGGCGAGCAATTCGCGGCGATTGAGGAGTACGCGGAGGCGCAGAAGGAATATCAGAAGGCGCTGGAGGTGCAGCGCAACAGCTCCATGGCGCACTATCGCGTGGGCGAGCTGTTTTTCCAGCAGAACAACTACCAGTCGGCGGCGAACGAATTTCGCGAGGCGCTGAACGGGGACCTGGAGCCGCGCTGGATCGAGGTGTGGGCGCACATCAATCTGGGCAAGATTTTCGACATCACCAGCCAGCGGGAGCGCGCGGTGAGCGAATATCACCAGGCCGTGCGCACCAAGGACAACACGCAGAACGCGCAGGAAGAGGCGGCGAAGTATCTGAAGACGCCGTTCGAGCGGAAACGGTCCGATCAGTAGCCGTCACAGGCACTTGAGCGAACGCGCCAAGAGGCATTGGCCGAACGGGAGCGCGACCACGATGACGATGGCCAGTCTATCCCGCATCGAAGTTGCCGACCCGGTCGCTGGACAGTGCTGACGCCATTTCGAACCGGTCATCGCTCTCCCCGAATCTGCTCAACGCAAGCGGCGCCACCCTCGGTCAACTCGGGATGTTCCCGTGGCTTCCATGCACCTGCTGAGAGCAGTAACGCCTCACGTTGTCGACGGCGGAGAGCGTCGTGGTCCAGAGACGGCGCGTTCACACATTGATCCTACCTCGGCTCACATCGGCAGCGGATCGAAAAACCCGCGCACCGCCGCGGCAAACTCCTCCGGCCGATCATTGAACACGAAGTGGCCGGCCCCCGCGATGGCGACGAAGCGGCTGTGCGGAAAGATCTGACCGAACGCTCTGCTGGTGGCCTCCGATTGAAGATCGCCGCCGCCGTGGATCACCAGCACCGGCGCGGTCACGCCGTGGAACGCAGCCGTGTAATCGTGATGCCGGCCCATCCCCAGGTAGGCGGCCAGCGGCACGTAGCCGGCGCCGAAACTGTCGCTTCCCGCCGGGATAGCGGCGCCGGCGGCGAAGTATTTGCCGAGGCGCCCGTAGAATTCCGACGATTGCGCCTCGGTTCTCTTGAATGCGGCGCGGAAATCAAAGTACTCGACAAGGTAGCGCTCGTATTCGTCCTTCATCGAGTCCGGCAACCGCCGCCGCACCAGCGCGAACAGATCGTCGCCATGCACCGGCAGAACCGCCAGATTCGCGGGTGCCACGAACACCAGCGCCTTCACATGCTCGGGGAATTCGGCGGCGTAGAGCGCTGCTGTGATGGCGCCGAAAGAGTGCCCCACCAGCACCAGCTTGTCCTGCCCGAGGATGCGGCGAATCCGCTCGATGTCGGCGATCTGCGCGGGCAGCCCGAGCGTACGATTGAGCCGCTGCATGTTCGCGTACTGGTTCGGGTCCGTGAACGACGCGATGGGCCGGGTGGAAAGGCCGCAGCCGCGCTGATGGTAGTAGATGAGTGTATGCCGTTCACCCAGGATGCGGCCGGCGGCCCACGGCGCGGTGGGCGGGAATCCCGGACCGCCGTGCACGGTGAGGATCGCCGGCCCGCTACCCTGTTCGAAGTGATACAGTTCGATGCCCGGCGCCACGGTCCAGCGATTCGTTGCCGGGCCTTGCGCGGGCGGCGTCAGCGGTTCCGCCACGTTGCGGCCGGCGCGCACGTCGCCGGGCCGATACATGGGCCCGGTCATCCAATACCAGCCGATGCCCGCAACGGCGGCGAGCAGCAGCACCAGAATACCCCCACCAATCAGAATCATTTTGCGCATTCACTCTCCTTCCACTCCATCACTGTCGCGGCTCAGTCACACCGCAGAGGCAGGCAGATCTCCGTGCGCAACTGGTCCGCCGCGGCCGTCATCGGCGAGTTCAAATAGAACTCGATGGACGGCGCGCTCTCCAGTTCCCGCCCGCTCTCCGGCAACCACTCGCCGCACATCCGGGCGTAGGTTTGCCCCAGCGTGTTGTAGGGCCCAACGTGCAGCGCAACCGCGTACTCGCCCGGCCCCACGTCCTGAATCCCGATTTCGCCCGACGCCGAGACGCCGTCCCGCACCACCAGCGCGGCATCGTACCGCAGCATCTCCGGCGAGGTGATCTCCGGGTCGTCCTGCACGATGCCGAGCATGCGCATGCCCGCGTCGAGCAGCCTCTCGCGGCCCGCCCACATCATTAATCCCCCCCACGCCTCGCCCACCTGGTCGAACGGACCCACATGGCGGACGAACGCAACCCGGAGCGGGCCAATCCGCCGAACCGAGACCTCCAGCGGCGTGCCGGAACCCGCGGGATCAGGCCGTTGCGCCTGGGCTCCCGCGCGAAACGCCGAAGGCGACGGCCCGAACATCGCCTCAAAAGCGCGGGTGAACGACTCGTGCGTTTCGTACCCTGCTTCCAAAGCGATTTCCAGCACCGGCCGGCCGCCGGTTTTCAGACGCTGGGCAGCGCGTTCCAACCGCAGCCGGCGGACGTGCTCCTTCACGGATTCCCCCACCATGCCGCGGAAGATTCGGTGGAAGTGCCAGGGAGAGAAGCTGGCCACGCCGGCCAGTTGATCGAGCGGCAGCGGCTCGTCCAAATGGTTCTGGATATGGACGAGGACGCGCCCCATCCGCTCCCGATAGGAATTCAGCGTTTCTGTCCGCACGGCCCGATTATGTCGCAAACCGGCCAGCGACGGCTTGATATTCTTTGCGAAAAACCGCTTCTGCGGTACCCTGAGACTGTAAAGAACACAGGCGCGCCCCGTTGCCCGCTTCCGATTGCATGAGCATTATCGAGGTCATCGCCGGCATCCCCGGCTTCCGCCAGCCCGGCCGCGCCCGTCGTGATCTCGAGGTCATCGCCGAAGCGTTGCAAGCCGAGACGCTGCGCCAGATCGAGTCGCTGCTGACGGTCTCGCCCGATCCGGACCGCGTCGTGCACGGCATGGCCGCCCTGAAACGCGAGAAGCCCGCCGCGTTTGAAGCCATCGCCGCGTCCCCGCCGGATCTGCGGCGCATGATGGCGGTTTTCGCGTGGAGCCGCTTCCTCACCGAGGAAGTGATCCAGCACCCGGACTGGCTCCAGACCCTTCCCGATCTGCAGCGGGTCCGCTCCACCGAAGAGTACGTCGCTTCATTGAATAAGGCGCTCGCCGGCGCCGAGAGCGGCCCTCCGGACATGCTGGTGTTCGCGCAGTTCCGCCGGCGGGCGATTCTGCGCATCCTGATTTGCGACGTGCTGGGACTGGCCACCCTGTCGGAAACCACCGAACAGCTCTCCAACCTGGCCGACGCCATTCTGGAGGTGAGTTTCCGGCGCATCCGCGACGCCCTGGTCCGCCGCCATGGCACGCCCCGCTGCCACGACCGGTACGGCGTGCTGCGCGAGTGCGGTTTCGCGGTGATCGCGCTGGGCAAGCTGGGCGGCCGCGAGCTGAACTACAGCTCCGACATCGACCTCATGTTCGTCTATTCGGCCAACGGCGAGACGGACGGGAAGCATCCCATCTCCAACAAGGAGTTCTTCAAGAAAGTCGCTAATCAGTTCACCGAAATGCTTTCCACTTACACGGTGGAAGGCATGTGCTATCGCGTGGACCTGCGCCTCCGGCCGGACGGGAGCCTGGGCGAAATCTGCATTTCGCTTGACGGCGCGAAGTCGTACTATCGGCGGCGCGCGCGCGACTGGGAGCTGCAGATGCTCATCAAGGCGCGGGTGGCGGCGGGCGACCGGGCCGCCGGACAAGCGCTTCTGGATGAGACCGCCGCGCTCACCTATGCATCCAGTCTCGACTTTTCGGCGGTGGAAGCGGTCTCCGCCACGCGCCTGCGCATCGGCGAGAAACTCTCCGCGAGGCGCCCCGGCAAGCCCGGGTTCGACATCAAGCTGGCGCCCGGAGGCATTCGCGACATCGAGTTTCTGGTGCAATGTCTGCAGCGCCTGCACGGCGGCCGCGAACCCTGGGTGCAACAGGGCGGCACGCTGCTGGCGCTCTCGCGCCTCAACGACAAGGGCCTGATATCGGACGCCGAATACGGGCGCCTGGCCGCCGCGTACTCCTTCCTTCGCCACCTCGAACATCGCCTGCAGTTCGAAGACGACCGGCAGACGCACACGCTCCCCACCGCCAGCGAAGAGCTGGAGTCGCTGGCCCGCCGCATGCCCCTCGAACCCGGTTTGGACCCCTCCGCCGAGAGCCTCACCAGCACGCTCAACGGCCATTTAAGGGCGGTGCAGGAGACCTACGACCGCGTCATTCACGCCCAGCAGCGCATGTATTACGCCATGGTGGCGGAGCCGGCCGAACCCGTGCCCCTGCCGATGAGCGCCATGGTGGAGCCGGTGGCCAGCAACGTGGTCCGCTTTCTGGATCAGCGCGCTCCCGGACTGGCGCGCCTGCTCTCGCGTTACACCATGAAGCGTGGCGCCCACATGTTCGAGCATTTCCTGGAGCGGGTGATCGCCAATTCGGAATGGCTGCCCGAGCTGGATCGCGAACCGGCGCTCGCCCGCGACGTCCTGGACATTTTCGAGAACAGCCCGTATTTCGCCGACGAGCTGATTCGTTCGCCCGACCTGCTGCACGCGCTGGCCAATCTCGAAGAGCGCCCCGACGACGATCTGGACTATCTCGCCGATATGGTGAGCCTGCGCCGCTTCTTCCGTCGCGAGATGTTCCGCATCAAGGCCGAGAGCATCTGCCGGCGCGCCTGGGTTTTCTCCACGCTGGAGCGGACCTCCGCCCTGGCCGACGCCGTCCTCGGCGCCGCGTACCGCCTGGCCGTCCGGCAGACGCTCGACACGCACCCGCCGGTCCACGCCGGCTACCGGCCCCTCGACCAGATGACGTTGATCGCGCTCGGCCGCCTGGGTGTGTACGAATTCGACCTGTCGTCCGACGCCGATCTCCTGTTCGTCATCCCCGACGAGGACAGCGGCGAGCAGATCTTCTGGACAAGGGTGGCCGAACGCATCATCGATATCCTGACCGCCTACACCGGCGAGGGGACGCTGCTGGCCGTGGACACGCGGCTGCGGCCCAACGGCAGCTCGGGTGCGCTGGTGCAGACGCATCATTCCTGCCTCGACTATTTCGCGCACGGCGCGGAGGCGTGGGAGGGCATCGCCTACATGAAGTCACGCGCGGTGGCCGGCAACGTGGACGCGGGCACCGCTTTCCTGCACCGGCTGCAGGACGTGGACTGGCGCCGCTACGGCCAGAACGGGCGTTCGCGGCAATCGTTGCGCAACATGCGCGCGCGCGTGGAGAAGGAGCAGGGCTCCAGCAATCCGCTGAAGGCCGGTCTGGGCGGCTACTACGACATCGATTTCATTCTGATGTACATGCGCCTGAAGGCGGCCGGTTTGTTCTATAAAGTGCTGAACACGCCCGAGCGCATCGACGTGATTGAGAAGACCGGCCATCTGGACCGGGCCGACGCCCAATTCCTGCGCGACGCGGCGACGTTCTACCGCGCCGTGGACCATGGCCTGCGCGTGTACAGCGGCCATGCCGAGGGCACCCTGCCAGGCTCCACCACGCAGATGGAATGCCTCACCGAGCTGGTGCACCGCTGGGCCCCGGAGCACATGACCCGCCAGCCCATCGCCGCGCAACTGGCCCAGATCAAGGCGCGCACGCGGGAGACGTTCGACCGGTTGTTTGTGTAGGCGCGCCCCCAGCTACAATGGCAGCGAGTGCTGCTGGAGCTTGTCGTCGAGAACTACGCGGTGGTGGAGCGGGCGCACGTCCGCTTTCACGGCGGCCTCAACCTGCTCACCGGCGAAACCGGAAGCGGCAAGTCCATCGTGGTGGACGCCGTCGGACTTCTCTTCGGCGGGCGCGCTTCGGCCGACATGGTGCGCACCGGCGCCGCCCGCGCGCGCATTTCCGGCATCTTCGAGTGGCCCGCCGGCCCCGCCTTCCGCGCTCTGCTCGGCGAGGCCGGCATCGAACCCGACGAGGACGAACTGCTGGTCGAGCGCGAGGTGCTGGCCAACGGCAAATCGCGCGCGTTTCTGAGCAGCCGTCCGGTTACCGTGACGCTGCTCCGCGAAATAGCCCCCTGGCTGGGCGACATCCACGGGCAGTACGACCAGCAGCAGCTCTTCCAGCCGGCCGTCCAGCTTGCCATGCTGGACGAGTTCGCGGGCGCGGGGGATTTGCTGGCGCGCGTGGCCGAAGCGCACCGCGATTGGCGTCGCTGCACGGCGGAACTGGAGGAGCTGGACAAGTCCGAACAGGAGAAGCTGCGCCTGGCGGACCTGTGGAGCTTCCAGCGCCGCGAGATCGAGGCCGCCGCGCCGAAGCCTGGCGAGGACGCCGAACTCGAAAACGAGAAGCGCGTGCTCCGCAACATCACCAGGCTGCAGGAGAGCGCGAACGCCGCGTGGACGGCCCTCTACGACGCGCCGGAAAGCGCGGCCACGCAACTTCGCCTGGCCATGCGCCGCCTGGAAGAGCTTTGCCCCATCGACGCCACGCTGGCCCCCGTACTGGAGGCGTTGCAGCCCGCCGGGATCGCCATCGCCGAAGCCTCGAACGCGCTGCGCGATTATCTGGACCGGCTGGAGGTGGACCCCGCCCGCGTCGAAGATGTGGAAACGCGCCTGGCCACGCTGGACCGGCTGCGCCGCAAGTACGGCCAGAGCATCGAAGACGTGCTCGCGTTTCTCGACGACGTGCGGGCGCGGCTGGACGCCCTCGAACACGCCACCGAGCGCCGCGCGGCCCTGGAGAAAGAGCGCGGCACGCTGGAGAAGAGATATCGGGAGGCGGCTGGCGAGCTGACGCGCCAGCGAAAGGACGCGGGGAAGCGCCTGCGCGCGGTGGTGGAACAGGAACTCGGATCGCTCGCGCTGGGCGGGTCGAAATTCGTGGTGGAGGCGCGGGAGGCCGAGTGGAGCGAGCGCGGCGCGGACCACGTGTCGTTCCTGATTGCGGCCAACACCGGCGAGGAGCCCCGCCCGCTCGACCGCGTCGCCTCCGGCGGCGAGCTTTCGCGCATCGCCCTCGCGTTGAAAACCGCCGGCGGCGCCAGCGCAACGCTCACCGGCGTCACCCGCACCCTCATCTTCGACGAAGTGGACGCGGGCATTGGCGGGAGCGTGGCGGAAGCGGTGGGCCGCCGGCTGAAGCGCCTCTCCTCCTCGAGTCAGGTGCTGTGCGTGACGCACCTCGCGCAAGTGGCCAGCTTCGCCGACCATCACTACTTCGTGGAGAAGCGCGAGCGCACCGGACGCACCGTGGCCGAGGTGGAAGAGCTGGACCCCGCCGCGCGCACGCACGAGATCGGCCGTATGCTTTCCGGCCAGCACATCACGCCGGAGGCGCTAAAGCACGCCGAGCAGCTCATCCGCCAGGGCAGTGCCGCGGGCCAGTGATCTACGGCGGCCAGGCGCCTGTCAGCGGCACATCGCCTTGTTCGGTGACGATGGTGGCCGGTGGTGGCTGTTCCGCCGGGCATCCGTTGTCTTTGTCGCCGGGATACTCGCGCGCATAAATTCGGCAGATTTCGGCTCGCAGTTTCCTGTTATTGACGGTCGTAAGCAACCGCTGGTGGTCGCGATCATCGGCCAAAGCCCACCAGAACGACGCGCTCTTTTTCTGCCATTGATGCCGCGCCGCAGCAATTTCGTCAGACGAACTGCTGTGAAGCTGCGCGCGGTCGCTGGTTGTTAGCAAATCCCAGCACTCATCCTGACCCCAGCCGCCAAGTTGAAGCAGTTCACGGCACGCGGGCACGCGGACACCAGCACTGGGGTGACGAACCAGCCCGCGTTCGAGTTTGACCGTCCTCCAGAGACCGAGCGCCAGGCCGGGGTCAGCGCGGAAAAAGTACGGATGGCCGATCCGAACTGTGCTATCGCCTCGCTCGATCCACCAATTCATCAGGGCGATCCGTTCCCAGAGAGGGTGCGAATCGTCCAGGGGAAGACGAAAATGAGCGCCGCTGGTGACCGGGAAAATGCTTCTCCACCGATCGCGGACTACATGATAGCGCCCGTTTTCCACGCGAACAAGAAAAAGTGCGCGTTCGTGATCCTGGGTAAAGTTCCAATCTCCCCAGGCGCCGCCTGTCCAGAAGATCTCGTAGACGTCGACCACCTTCCGCGATTCGACCCCGCGCAAAACCATTTCGACACGAACCTCGCGGCGCAGGATCTTCCAGTACTTTGCGGTGGCACGATCATCCCCAGGAATGCTCAATCGGAAGAGCGGCCACCATTCGAACTCGTGTTTCTGGATGACTCCAACGAATACGTGACTGGCCCGGGCCAGCATCTCCTCGCGAGACATCTTCGTCGAGGAATTGAAGACCAGACCGGGTCCGCATCCGCCGAGCAGCAGGAGGAGCCCTCCGACAATAGAGAACCGCACTCTTATTGGGACACCGTGCAGATCACGTCTGTTCCCGCAACCCAGTATTAGCCCCGGATTGCCCACCGCGCCATCTCGGCCAGCTTCGGCGGCTTGCCCTGCAGCAGGATGGCCACGCGGAAAATGCGCGACGCGGCCCACACGATGACGGTCGCGTAGATCAGAATGCCCACCAGTCCCAGCCACGGCTGCCACGCGGGGACGCCGGCGGGCATGGCCTGGCGCAACAGCATAATCACCGGAGTAAACGGCGGAATCAGCGACATCACCGTGGCCAGCGCCCCATTGGGCTGCTGGATCACGGGCACCAGCATGAACATGGGGATGAGCACGGGCGCCAGCAGCACGATGGCCAGATTCTGCGCGTCCTGCGGGGTGCTGCAGCACGCCCCCAGCGCCGCCGCGAGGGCGCAGAGCATGATCACGTCGCTCAGCAGGTACACATAGAACCACGGAATGATGCTGAGCGGGAGCAGGCCGGTGAGCCCCATGACGTTCACCGCCACCGTGGCGGCGATCACGTACAACACGGAACTGGTCAGCGAAACTCCCACCGAACCGAGCACCTTGCCGGAGATCAACTCGAACGGACTGGCCGCGCCCAGCAGCGTCTCCACAATGCGCTGGCTCTTGTCCTGGGTCACGCTTTGCAGCATGGGCGCCGAGCCCACCATGACGATCATCACCAGAATCAGGGCCACCGCGAAGGGCACGAAGAAGCCCGCGAGCTCGTTGCGTTTTTTCGCTTCACGCACCTCGCCCGTTTTTGCGTCGCGCTCCACCAGGCTGAGCCCCTCGATGGGAACGGCGGCCGACAGACCCTTGTAGCGGTTGATGTCAATGCCGAGCTGCGCGAGGCGCGCCAGACGCACGCCGTCGCTGATGGGGCCGTTGAGCCAGATGCGCGTCTGGTCGATCCCGCCGGCATTGGCGTAATACGAGACGCGGGTGTCCGGGTGGGTCTCCTCATCGCTCTCTTCGCCGGCCGCCGCGGGCGCGTGCAGCACATCCTTCCCGATCTCCAGAAACGCCGCCAGTTGCCCGCCGCGGACGCGATTCGAAAGCGCCAGCAACTGATCCTTCGGGTTGGCGGCCGGCGCGATCACCTCGAAAACGTAGCGGGGCGCGATCTGCCGGTGCGTCTTCTTGTCGAAAAGCTCCCGGTCGTTCTTTTCCCGCGCGGCGGTCACCAGGGCGTCGGCCACCACACCCGAGTGGTCGATGACGGCCACGAGGCGATCCTTCATCTCGGGCTTGTTGTTCAGAAACGACATCCCGATGGATCCGCCGCCAAACAGAATGGGCGCCACCACCAGGCCGAAGAGAAACGCTTTGGTGCGGACCGTCGCCAGGTAGTCGCGCTTGGCGATGGTGATCACCTTATGTACGCGCATGGTTCGCCTCCTCGGCCGCGGGGCCGGCGATGCGCATGAAGATGTCGTGCAGGGAAGGTTTCATGAGCGAGAAACTGGTGATGCGCGCCCGCTCCACCAGGGCGCGCAGCACATCCTGCGGGTCCGCGCCTCGCGTCAGCCGCAGTTCCTGCACCTGCCCCATGTCGCGGATCTGTTCCACTCCGGGCAGATGCTCCACCGCCTCGAGGCCGCCCGCCGCGGTCACGCGTATGGTGTCCTCGCCGTACTGATCCTGAATGGAGCTGAGCGTCCCATCCAGCACCTTCCGGCCGCGGAAGATCATGAAGATGTAGTCGCACATGGTTTCCGCCAGCAGCATGTCGTGGGTGCTGAGGATCACGGTGACGCCGCGCCGGCGCAGGTCCAGAATGGCCGCGCGGATGGCTTCGGCGCTCACCGGGTCGAGGCCGCTGAATGGTTCGTCGAGGATGAGCAGCTTCGGTTCGGGGATGACGGCGGCGATGAACTGAACCTTCTGGCTCATGCCCTTGCTGAGCGTTCCCACCTTATCGAGGGCACGGCCCGCCAGATCCAGCCGCTGCAGCCAGTTGGCCACCTCGGCCCGCACATCGCGGCCCGAGCGCAGCTCTCCGTAGAATTCGAGCAGCGCCTGGACGGTCATTTTCTGGTACAGGCCGCGCTCCTCGGGAAGGTATCCGATAAGGTCCGTGCTGGTTTCGGGCCGGCCATCTCCGAACAGGCGGATCTCCCCGCGATCGGGATAGAAGATATTCACGATCATGCGCATCGTGGTGGTTTTGCCCGAGCCGTTCGGTCCGATGAATCCGTAGATGGAACCCTCGGGCACCGCGAGGGAGAGGTCGTCGACGGCGGTGACACTCCCGAAGGTCCTGGTGACGTGCGAGATCCGTACAGCGTCCATTCCCTGGAATGGTACCAGATCGTCGTGCGGCAATCGAATTACCATTTCGATGCCAACCCTGGCCGGCAGTACGCTTGAGCCTACTCCTCCCGCCAAGCCGGGATATTCATCGATTATTTATCGAGAAAATAGCCCCGTTACTCTACTACTTCACCGAAATCCGGGCAATGCAAAAGCCGGACGGTTCGTCAGGGGCGATGCTGCCACGGGTTGCGCTAACGACAGCGAAAAGAGTGTTCCAACGGAGCTATTTATGTTTAAACGAATTCTGCACCTCTCAAACGGGGCCGACGACTCGCCGAAGAATGGCCAGCTTTCCGGTGAGGCGACGGCACAACCCGCCACCGCGGCAACGCGGCCTCCGGAGCCCGAGCCCTTCCATGCGCCGCCATCCCCAACCCTTAACGCCAGCCGCGTCAGATCCATCGGCCCGCTGCGTTCTTTTGAGGAAGTTTACAAATGCGCGCCGGCGCAACCGCCGCGGATGGTCTACGGCATTCTGAAAGTTTCGGAAATGCTGAACAGCGGGCATCTTGCGGGCATGTCGCACGAGAGCAAGCGTTGCTCGGTGATGATGGCCATCGAAGCGGCGGGCATCCAGGTGGAAGATCTGCTGCAGGACGCCATGCTTCGCCAGCGCGCGCTGAACGATTATGAGCAGTCCGAAGAGCTGCGCCTGAAGGATTTCGAGGGCGCCACGGATCGGGAGAATAATCTGCTGCAGGCGGAGGTGGAACGGTTGACCTCGCAGTACATGGCGCGCATCCAGTCGAACATCGACGAAGTGGCCGCCGCGCAGGATCGCTTCCGCGCCTGGCAGAAACGCAAGCAGCAGGAATTGCAGCATATCTCGGCGGCGGCCGCCATTTGCGTTCCCAAGGGCGCCGAAGCCAACACCGGCAACACCAGCTATACCGCGGTTCTGGCGCGGGTTGGGGTCGAGCAATCTACTGCCGGAGCAAGATAATGATCCCCGGCATTTGCATCGCTGCCGCCGCGTTGATGGTCCTGTGCCTGCGATCGGGACGGAAGCAACCTCCCCTAGGGCACGACGAGATCGTGCGGCTGTGCCTGTATTCCGACAAGGTGCGCCGCGAGGAACTCCACCCGTTCGATTAGCCCCGTTCGCTGTCGGGCCCGGCGCCCGCAAGGCAGGCTCCTGCCCGCGGACGCCGTGGCCGGCGGAAGGGGGCGGTGCGGGCGGTCGAGTGGCGATGCGATGGGCAAGGTGGGAGATGAAGTCATGCAAAAAACTGAACAGGTCAACGGCCAGCACTCGATCGGGCTGGACATAGGCACCAGCCGGATTGTGGTGGCCAGAAGCGCGGAGAAAGAGAGCCACTGCGAGGCGCAACTCAACGCCTTCATTACCCTCCCCTGGTCGAAACTGGCGGAGCAACTCCTTACCGGGCAAAACGTGTTTCACGAAGTGCACGGCGACGAAATCGTGGTGGCCGGCAACGACGCGGAGAAGTTCGCCGAAGTTTTCCACGTGGAGACGCGCCGTCCCATGGTCGACGGCATGCTGAACCCGCACGAGCCGCACAGCCTGGCGGTGATCCGGCGGATTGTCACCCGGCTGCTCGGGAAGCCTGCCATCGGCGAAACCGAGAAGGTGTTCTTCAGCGTTCCGGCGCCGGACCCCGTGCATGAGGGGAACCTCGCGTACCATGAACGTTCCTGCCGGGAAATCCTGAACGAACTCGGCTACCAGGCCACCGCCATCAACGAAGGGCTGGCGGTGGTTTTCGCCGAATTGGAGTCGTCGAACTATACCGGTATTGGGATCTCCTGCGGCAGCGGAATGTGCAACGTGTGCCTCTCCGTGCTGTCGGTGCCGGTGATCAGCTTCAGCATTCCCAAGGCCGGCGATTACATCGACGCGCACGCTGCCGGGGCCACCGGCGAAGTGTCCCATCGGATTCGCGTTCGCAAGGAACGGTCGTTCAGCCTGAACGGCTTCAGCAGCGGCGACCTGGTGCAGAACGCACTCACGGTTTACTACGAGGAGGTGGTGCATACCCTGCTCGATACGCTGCGCGAGAACCTCTCCGCCGCCCGGCGCCTCCCCCGGCTGGAGAATCCGATTCCGCTGGTATTGAGCGGGGGCACGGTGATACCCCGGGGCTTCTTTGACTTCTTTAAGAAGGTTCTGAGCACGTGCGAGCTGCCCGTGCGGCTTTCCGAAGTGCGGGTTTCGCCCGAGCCGCTCTATTCCACGGCGCGGGGAGCGCTTATGGCCGCTTCGGTGAGCTGAGGAGCCGGTTTGTGCCCCCGCGCGCCGCCAAACGTGGTGTCCCCAGGGGATTCCACCCAGAACTCTCCCTGGTACCTTGGTCCAGCCCTAAGGTATTTACGCGCTATTGCCGATAGAAACCACGAGATTCGTATGATGCTGGCGGAGGCGGGGACCAGGAACCAGGCCGGGGAACGACGGCGGGGCCGGAGCGCGTGGTGGCGCGGATGGCGGACACCCCGCGTGCAGGAACTCCGCATGTCCGTGATCGAGTGGCGTGCCGAGTCCATCCGCGATCCTGTGGAGCGGTTGCGCTTCCTGCGCAACACCGTCGACGCCGGTACAATTGCGCCGGTTCCCGCGGTTCGGCCGGCGCGCCGGGATGGCCGCCGAATGGTCCACGCCGGGATGGCCGTGGCCGCCTTGCTCACCGTAGTTGCCTTCATGGCTTCCCCAACCTCGTCTACCTCGCTGGGAACGTACCCGGCGCACTTCCTGATGCCTCCTCCCGCTCCGCAGCCGGCTGGCGAAGAAGCGCAGAAGGTGTGGCAGGTGGAGGTCACTCGCGACTACGAAACCTACAGCAACGGGCTGCGCATCGAGAAGGCATACGAAACTTCCGGAAACCCGCGGGTTCCCTATCCCGCCTACCGGCGCCGCGATCCGCAACTGGCCAGCGCGGAGATGCGCTCCGGGCCGGCGGGCATCGTCTACCACACCACCGAAAGTCACATGGCCCCGTTCGAGCCCGAGGAGAACGGGCAGATGCAGAGGATCGGGGCCTCGGTCCTCGATTTCGTTCGCCGGAACCATTGCTATCACTACCTGGTCGACCGGTTTGGCCGGGTGTTTCGGGTGGTTGCCGAAGGCGACATCGCCAACCATGCCGGGTTGTCCATCTGGGCCGACGAGAAGTACGCCTACGTGAACCTGAACGGGAGCTTCCTCGGGGTCTCGTTCGAAACCGAGACGCGCCGGGGGGAAGACAATCCCGAGATCAGCCCGGCGCAGATTCATTCGGCCCGCATCCTCACCGACATGCTGCGCTACAAGTACGCCATCCCGGCGGGCAACTGCGTCACTCACGCGCAGGTTTCGGTGAACCCCGGCAATATGCGCATCGGGTACCACACGGACTGGGCCGGCAATTTTCCGTTTACCGAGATTGGGCTCGGCGATAACTACGAGGAGCCGCTGGCCAGCGTGTTCGCCTTCGGCTTCGATTACGACGGCATTTTCGTGCAGTCCACCGGACGGCGGCTCTGGCAGGGACTGCGCGCTTCCGATGAACAAGTAACACTGCAGGCGTCGGTACTGGGCATGCCGGTTCCCGCCTACAAGCGGATTCTCCGGCAACGCTATGAAAAGATCCTGGCAGCAACAAGGGCGGCAACACAGAAGGGAGAGAACAACAATGAAGAATGATAAAACGGCGGGCGGCGCGCTTGGACTGGACGTTGGCACCAGCCGCATCTGCGTGGCGCGCGAAGACGGTGGCGCGTATAAGTTCCGCACGGAACTGAACGCGTTCGTAACCATTCCCTATTCCAAAATGACCGAGAATGTCCTCAAGCGGGAGGGCATTCCGCATACCGTGCAGGACGGCGAGCTCATCGTGCACGGCAACGAGTCCGAGAAGTTCGCGGACCTGCTCAATGTGGACATCCGGCGTACCATGACCGCCGGGCTGCTGAGCCCGTCGGAACCCGAGAGCCTCAGCATGATGCGGCAGATTCTCGGCAATATGGTGGGCGAGGAGAACAGTCCGCGCAAGCTGTGCTTCACCGTTCCGGCGCCGCCGGTTGGCGCCCAGGACAGCCTTACCTATCACGAAGCCACCATCCGCCAGATTCTCACCGATCTCGGCTATGAAGTCCGCAGCGTCAACGAAGGGCTGGCGGTGATCTACTCGGAGCTGGAAAGCTCCAACTACACGGGCATCGGGGTCAGTCTGGGCGGAGGTCTTTGCAACGTGTGCATGGCCTACCTGTCGGTGCCGGTGCTCTCCTTCAGCATTCCGCGCGCCGGCGACTACATCGACCTGAGCGCCGCTTCGGTGACCGGCGAGCGGGCGAATCGCATTCGTCTGGTAAAGGAAGAGTCGTTCCACCTGAACGGCTTCTTCAGCGACAAAGTGCATCAGGTGCTCGGCGTGTACTACGACGAGATGATCCGCACCCTGGTGCAGGCCATGCGCGAAGCCTTCGCGGGCGCCAAAACGCTGCCCAAACTGGGCCGTCCCATCCCGCTGGTGTTGAGCGGCGGCACCACGCTGCCTTCCGGATTCCGCGAGCGATTCGAAAAAATCCTGAAGGAAGAGAATCTCCCGGTGCCGGTCTCGGAAGTGCGGCTTGCCTCCGAGCCGCTACACGGTTCGGCCAAGGGCGCGCTCATCGCCGCTCTCACGGACCTGTAGCGGAAACGGGACGAAAACGCTTGTCGCAGGCCGAAGGCCTGCTCCACAGGGAGTGCATACCATTGATCTGCCGTGGTGGAGCGGGCGTTTTCGCCCCCTTGAGCAGTTCTGCTCGGAAACAGATCGAGTGTCCACCTGGTCGGGATCAAGCTATGGCTTCCGACAAGTTCACCTGGGATGGAGAAGATGTTCTTGGGGACGTAATTGCGGATTGGTCCCGCCCCGAGATCAGCTATGCGCTGACCATGGAAAACGTCAGGAGGTTTCGGGCATGGCTCACCGGACAAGAGCCATATCCTGACAGGCCCAACAGGCCTGACCTGGCAGCAGGCAGTGCGCGGTTGATATCGGTTCGCCGCAAAAGCACACGCTGATAGCGGCTCTGCCCTTCGTGCTCTCCTCATAGTCGATGTCGATCGCTCCAGAGCACGCCCTACTCGGAGAATTCCGACCCCAGGTGCGCGATCCTCGTAAATCGCCGGTGGCCGGTATTGCTATTCTGGAACCGGTCGCTATCGGGAACGTCCCTCTTGTGGGTGAGCCGGCGATTCTCGCGAGCATGAGATCACAGCCTTGTGATGGAATCGGGCGGCGATCCCGCGAACAGCGGAATACCTGGTCTGGAGGAGTTTTGCGCGTATGAGATCACGTCATCTTCTTGGATTGATTGCGCTGGCCGCTGCTGCGCTGCACGGCCAGACCTATTGGTCCACCACGCCGCCGGATTGCACCGGGGTGGAGGGTCCCATCACCATTACCAACTCGTCGGGGGGGACGGTGGGCTATTCCTGCGAAGTAAGCGGGACGTTTGTATGGCTCGCCGCGGGCGGGCCGTCGCACAACACGTGGAGCAGTTCTGTCCGCGTGGGCGCGCCCGCGTCGAATGCCATCGACGCCGACTATTTTTTCTACGACACCAATGGCAACAACCTGAGCATGGACACCACGCTCGGAAGCGGTACGCCACTCACCTCCAGCAACGAGGCGGAAGTAGCACTGTATCCCAACCAACCGCTGGAAGTGGACTTGCTCGGCGCTACCAGCAACGCTCCCAGCTACAACACCACCCAAACCGGCTCCGTCTACGCTGAGTTTTACTGCCCCGACGCGGCGACCTGCAGCAACGTGCTGCCGCAGTTGCTCTACTCCGCGCTGCCCAGCATCCCATGGTCGCTGAGCGTACCGATCTCGTGGGACGGTCTTTTGTCGTACCAGTGGTCGGCGGAGGGGATCGATGACGGCGGTGCGCACCGGGTATCCTTTGTGGTTTACAACCAGGGCACTACGGCCACCAGCTTCAACATACGGGTCTACGACAGTGCCGGTAACCTTTTCGGGACGGGCACCACCCCGGCGCTTCTCCCCTATCAAGCAAGCGGGCAGGCGCAGACATACGGGGCCCTTCTGTCGCAGGTGGTTTCGCCGTTGCCCTCGGGCATCTTCAAGGTGCTCTTTGACGGCGGGTCGGAGACTTCCTCGGTGGAGGTACTGCAGTTCACCGGCGCTTCCGCAACCAGCCTGCAGGTCGCTTACGACACAGCGCCGGGTGCAGCCGGAACCGGGGCCCTCCCGGCGGGCCTCAAGAGCGCGCGCATCAGGCCGTCGACGCATGTTCTTCGCACCCGGGCGAAGTAGAGGCCTTTTGTAGAACATTCCCGGCGCACTCTGCTATACTCGGAATTCGTGATAACGCACGCCCACGCCCATCACCATCATCACCTTCACGGGTGACGGGCGGGTCTGTGAGCGCGTATCGCAATTCATTAAACCTGGCCCGCCACGCCGAAAGGTCTGGCGGGTTTTGTATTTTCGGAGTGCTGACATGATTCTCGACTTCAACAAACTGGGTGGTCTGGTTCCGGCCATTATTCAGGACGCGGCCAGCGGCCGTGTGCTCATGCTCGGCTTCATGAACGACGAAGCCTTTCGCAAGACCGTGGAAAGCGGCTTCGCCACCTTCTTCAGCCGTTCGCGCAACAAGCTCTGGCTGAAGGGCGAAAGCTCCGGCCATCGCCTGGTGGTGAAGGAAATCTCCACCGATTGCGATCAGGACGCGGTATTGCTGAAGGTGGAAGCGCTGGGGCCGGGCGTCTGCCACGAAGGCTACGAGAGTTGCTTCTTCCGCCGCCTCGGCGATGGCGAATGGCAGGTGGTGGACCGGCCATCGTACGACCCCAAGGCCGTCTACGGAGGCAAACCGTGAAGCTCAAGCTGGGCATCCCCAAAGGCTCGCTCGAAAACGCCACCGTGGATTTATTTCGCCGCGCCGGCTTCAACATCACCACCAGCAGCCGCTCTTATTTTCCGGCCATCGACGACCCGGAGATCGAATGCATGCTCATCCGCGCGCAGGAGATGGCGCGCTACGTCGAGGACGGCGTGCTGGATGCCGGGCTCACCGGCCGCGACTGGGTGGAGGAAACCGAAGCGAAGGTGGAGACCGTCGCCGACCTCATCTACGCCAAGCAGAGCTTTGGCAAAGTGCGCTGGGTGCTGGCCGTCCCCGAGTCGTCGGCGTTTCACTCGGTGAAGGATCTGCAGGGGAAGGTCATCGCCACGGAACTGGTGCAGGCCACCCGCCGATATCTCGAGCGCAACGGCGTCACGGCCAAAGTGGAGTTCAGTTGGGGGGCCACGGAGGTGAAGCCGCCTGTGCTGGCCGACGCCATCGTGGAAGTGACCGAAACCGGATCGTCGCTGCGGGCCAACAATCTGCGCATTGTGGAAACGGTGCTCGAATCGAACACGCAGCTCATCGCCAACATCGAGTCGTGGAAGGACGAGTGGAAGCGGCGCAAACTCGAAGACATCCGCATGCTGCTGGAAGGGGCCATCAACGCGCTGGGCAAGGTGGGGCTCATGCTGAACGTGCAGAAGAGCGAGTTGCAGGCGGTGCTGGCCGTATTGCCCGCGCTGAA
>CAYVPZ010000007.1:0-2466 GCA_964453955.1 uncultured Solibacteraceae bacterium
CACGTGAGCGCGCTGGTCCACCACGCCGCGCAGCTCGACGGTGGCGAATCCGGCGGTGCGGCAGAAGCTCAGCAGGCAGGACGTATTCGGCCCGCACCAGTTGTCGAATCGCCCCACCAGCTCGGACGTTTCGTAGAACTCCATCACCGGCGGGGCGGCGAGGGAGGAGCCGTCGTCGGTGACGAACGATTCCACCAAGGCCAGATCCGTGGTAAGCGCGCACACCCGTTCCAGCGCCAGCAGCGGATGCTTGAGGTGGTAGAGCACGCCGAGCAAGAGCACGATATCGAAGCGGCCGACGCGCTCCGGCGTGAGCTGGTACACGTCGGAGAGCACGAACTCGACCTTCGATCCGAGCGCTTCGCGCGCGGCGAGGAAGGTGTCGCGCTCCACGATGTCGGCGGCCACCACTTCGGCCCCGCGCCGCTCCATCTCGAAACTGAACCAGCCGTCCCAGCAGCCGATGTCGAGCACGCGCCTGCCGCGCAGGTCGTCGGGGAGGCCGAACCGGGCGAGGCGCGCGCGCAATTGGGGGAGGGTCTGAAAGCCCTCGATGACGCGTCCGCCGGGCAGTTCGAAGCTGTGATACCAGCCCTTGCCGGCCAGCTCCTCGACGAATTCGGAGACGCGCCGGGTGGCCTGTTCGTCGCCCGCGCGGATGTGCGCCATATGCTTATGGTATTCGGTTGGGGCGCATCGGAGGTCCTGCATTCGCGATTCGCGAATCGCGAATGCGTGACGGGTTGCACGGATCACACCTCATTTGACCCAACCGCCCCCCCCGTGCTATCCCTAAAGTTACCTTTTCCGGGGTGCTTGCCACTGCGGTGAGTGAAAAGGGAAGCGGGTGCAACTCCCGCACGGTCCCGCCACTGTGAGCAGCGAGCGGCCGGCGCGATAAGCCACTGTCCCAGCGGGGACGGGAAGGCAGCCGGCGTCGCGATGACCTGCGAGTCAGGAGACCTGCCCCGGATGTCTGCTGCGCCGCGTCTCGTGGGAGCGCGCTGGCGTGGGAGCTGTCTTCCCGCCAATCGCCGTTTCCCCTGGGCGCGCGCCGCGTACGAATCCGTCGAGGCGCGGACCTCATGCTCACATTCATCATCGGTGGCGCTCGCAGCGGGAAAACGGCGCTGGCACAATCGCTGTGCCGGTCCGATTCCCGCGTCGCTTATCTGGCGACGCTGCGGGCCGAGGACGACGAAATGCGGCAGCGCATTCGCCGTCACCGAAGCGACCGCCCCACCGCCTGGTGCACTATTGAGGAACCGCTGGCCATCGCGGCCTCGGTTCGCCGCGCTTCGAGCGAATTCGATTCCATCGTTCTGGATTGCCTCACCCTCTGGCTCAGCAACTTCTGCTGGGAGCATCGCGCGTGCGATGCCGAAGAACTCGAACGCAGGGCTCTGGACGAGGCGGAAGACCTCGTCCGCGGGGCCCGCGCCAGCGCGTGTCATCTGATTGCCGTCTCCAACGAAGTGGGTTGCTCCATCGTGCCCGAAAACGCCGTGGCACGCGCGTTTCGCGACCTGCAGGGGTTCGTCAATCAGCGTGTCGCGCGCGCCGCGGACGAGGTCTGGCAGACGGTGGCCGGCATTCCGGTGCGTATCAAAGGATAGCGCCAGGTGCTTCTAACCATCATTCTTTTGTTCATCGCGGCTTCACTCGGCGTTCACGTTTCCGATCCCCAGGGGGCCGCGGTTCCCTCGGCCAGTGTCACCGTGGTTGCGCGCGATAACGGCGCGCGGCTCACCGGCGCCACCAGCGCCCAGGGCCTGCTGTACCTCAATGCCATCCCGCCGGGCGATTATCTGGTGACCGCCGCGGCGCACGGCTTCGCGGCGTCCGAGCCGCAGTCCGTACACGTCAATGCGGATGCGCCCGCGGAGACCACCATCCATCTCGCACTGGCAGCCGTGCGCAGCGAGGTAGTGGTCACCGCCGACGGCACGCCCCAGTCCGTGGACGAAACCTCGAAGGCCGTTTCCAGCATCGACGCCGCCGAACTGCGCGACCGCGACCTCTTCACCATAGCCGACGCCGTCGACACCACCGCGGGCGTGCGCGTTGAACAGGAGAGCGGCTTTGGCGGGCTGGCCTCGATCGCCCTGCGCGGCCTGCCTGCGTACGATACCGCCGTGCTGATTGACGGCCTGCGCTTCCGCGATCCCACCGCCACGCAGGGCGACGCGTCGGCGCTGATTCAGGATCTCATCGTCACCGACACCAGCAATGTCGAGATCCTGCGCGGCGCCGGGTCGTCTCTTTATGGCACCAATGCGGTGGGGGGCGTGGTGAACGTCATCACCGATCAGGGCGGCGGCCCCAATCACGGCAGCGTCTTAACGGAAGGCGGAAGCGAGGGCACGTTCCGCGGGCGCGCGCAGTTCGGCGGCAGCTCCCTCGACGACCGTCTCGATTACAGCGGGGGCGTCTCGTTTCTCGACGTCATCCGCGGCCTGGACGACG
>CAYVPZ010000007.1:2476-22349 GCA_964453955.1 uncultured Solibacteraceae bacterium
CGACGATTCGCCCGCGCGCACCAGCAGCGGGCAGGGACGCGTAAGCTGGCGCCTGAATTCCAACACGCAGATCTTCGTGCGCCTGTATGGGGCCGATTCGTTCGCCAAACAGAAGGACAGCCCCGAGACGGTGGCCGACCTGTCCGCAACGGGAATCGTGGAGGCCGTGCCGAACGTCACGTTCATCCCCTCCGTGGACGACCCCGACTACACGCGCACCGCGTATTTCATCGCCGGGGCGGCCGGCATCACCGGCCATATCACCGAAGCGCTCGGCTACAGCGCCACCTATCAGGGTCTGGCCACCGAACGCATATTCAGCGACGGGCCCGCGGGCACGGGCTATCAGCCCGAGGGCAACGTGCACAGCTATTACTACGGCCAGACCCACACCGCCAACGCACAGGTGAATTACCAGTGGGGCCATGAGTTGCTGGACGCCGGCTATGAATTCGAACGCGAGCGGTTCGCTTCGCCCTACGTGGACGACCTCACCCCCGCCAACGATGCCAACGTGAACGCGTCCGAGCAGAGCAACGCCTTCTTCGCGCAGGACCAGGTGCGGCTGTTCTCCGATCGCCTTAACATCGCCGGTTCCTTTCGCGCCCAGTACTTCGACCTGACTCAGCCCGTGTTCACGCCGCTCACCACGTCGCCCTACGCCGGCCAGCAGTACGGCGCGCCGCCCCCCGCCTACACCGGCGATGGCTCTCTCGCGTACCTGCTGCGCCGCAGCGGGACCAAAATCCGCGCGCACGTGGGACGTGGCTATCGCGCGCCCTCGCTGTTCGAACGCTTCGGCTCTTCCTACGACAGCATCTACGGATACTCCTTCTATGGCGATCCGCGACTCCAGCCGGAACGCTCCATTTCTGCGGATGCCGGGTTCGATCAGTCCATGTTCCGGAATCGTCTGCGTTTCGGCGCGACGTACTTCTACACGCAGTTGCAGGAAGTGATCGCGTTCAACACGCTGCCCGCCACCGATCCCTTCGGACGATACTACGGATACCTGAACGAGGCGGGCGGCCTGTCCCGGGGCGTGGAGGTGAGCGCTTCGGCCGCGGTGACGCGTTCGCTCGATTTGCGCGGCTCGTACACACACACGAGCGCGGTGAATCGCCAGCCGGTGGACGGGGTGTGGCCCACCTGGCTGGTACCCACCAACATGTACACGCTTCTTGCCAACGAACGCGTTAATCCGCGGCTCACGGTCACCTTCAGCCTGGTTGCCTCGAACAACTATCTTTACCCGGTGTACGACCCGGTGACGTACGCCGACGTGCCGTTCCGTTTCGCCGGGCAGAAGCTGGCCGGGCTGGCGGTGAACTACCGGATTCCGCTGTCCGACACGCGCGCCGTGCGATTCTTCGGCAATGTGAACAACCTTTTCAATCAGAACTACTTTGAAGGCGGATTCCGCACGCCCCCCATACTGGGGCTGGGAGGCGCGCAATTCGAGTTCTGAGCGCACTCGCGCTTCTGCTGGCCGGACACGCGGCGCCAGCCGCGTTTTCATCGGACGCGCGTCTCCCCGCGCGCATCATTTCCATGTCGCCGAACGCCACGGAAATCCTCTACGGTCTCGGCGTTATCAATCGCGTGGTGGCCGTTTCGGACTACGACGTCTGGCCGCCCGAAGTGAAGAACCTCCCGCGCATTGGCGGCTGGAGCACGCCAAGTCTCGAACGCGTGCTCGCCTTCCGGCCCGATCTGGTGCTGCTCAGCGATGCTCAGGCGGAGCTGGTGGGTCCGCAACTGCGCGAGCTGGGTCTCAACGTGGTGGCCGTTCCCACGCACACGCTCAACGACGCGTACTCGGCCATTCGCGTCGCCGGCCGCGCCACTGGCCGCGACACCGAAGCGGTGCAACTGGAAGCCTCCACCCGCGCCGGCATCGAACGCGTGCTCAACCGCACCAGCTCGCTCGCCCATCCCACCGTGTTGTGCGTGGTGGACCGCACGCCGGGCACGCTGCGCGATGTCTACGCCGCCGGCGAGGGCAGCTTCATCGCGGAGCTGATTGCCGTGGCCGGGGCGCGCTCGGTGGTGCCGCGCTCCACTGCCGGCTACTCGCGCGTCGGCAAGGAGGCCCTGCTCGGCTACAATCCCGATATCATCATCGACATGATGCAGGGGCCTCCGGGACGTCTGGGCGAGGATCCGCAGGCGGTGTGGCGCGATTTCCCCGAACTCGCCGCCGTGCGCAACCGCCGCATCGTCCCCGTGCACGAGGATTACGTTTTGCACGCCTCGCAGATGGTGGTGAAGACGGCCATTCTGTTCGCCCGCATCTTCCATCCGGAAATCCCGGCGGCCGATTGGGAGAAGCCGTGACGCCGATGCTGCAAGCGCGCGACCTGTGGTTCGCCTGGCAGCCGGGCCACGACGTCATCTGCGGTGCGTCGTTCGTGCTGGAACGCGGACGGTTGGGCGCGCTGATCGGCGCCAACGGCAGCGGCAAATCCACGCTGCTGCGTCTGCTGGCCGGCCTGCTCACGCCCGTGCGCGGCGAAGCTCTGTTCGACAACACCAGCTTGCACCGCATTCCCGCGCGCGAGCGGGCGCGTCGAATCGCCTGGGTCCCGCAATCCACCCCGGCCGCGTTCCCGTTCACGGCACTGGAAGTGGTGCTCACCGGCCGCAGCCCGTGGAGCCCGCGCTTCCATTTCGAAAACGAAACCGACCGCGCCATCGCCCAGCAGGCGCTGGAAACCGTGGACGCGGGCCATCTGGCGGACCGGCCCATTACCGAGCTCTCCGGCGGCGAACGGCAGATGGTGACGCTGGCCCGCGCCCTCGCGCAAAAGCCGGAATGCCTGCTGCTGGACGAACCGGCCGCCGCGCTGGATCTCAAACATCGCTCCGCGCTGGTGCGCACGCTGGCCGGCCTGCGCGACCGCTTCGGCCTCACCGCGCTGGTGGTGACGCACGACCTGCAACTCATCGACCCCGCGTTTGACCGCGTTTTCGCCATGAGCTGCGGCCGCGTAGTAACCGACGGCGCGCCCACCGAAGTGCTGACATCGGCGTCGCTGGCGGCCATCTTTGACGACCCGCACGTGCGCACCGCGCGCATTGGAGAACGAACCGTGGTGTGGTCGGAATGACAACATCCCGTGTGCTTCGCGCGCTGGTGATTTCGGCCGCCGTGCTCACGCTCGCCATCGCCTTCGGACTGTGGGCCGGATACGAGCGCATCACAGTGGAATCGTTGCGCACCGAGCCCATGGCCCGCGCCCTCTTCTTTCGCGTGCGCATGCCGCGGGTGGCTCTGGCGGCGCTCACCGGGGCGGCGCTGTCCATAGTGGGCGCGGCGCTGCAGGCGCTGTTCCGGAATCCGCTGGCCGAACCGTTCACGCTGGGCGTCTCCGGCGGCGGGGCGCTGGGCGCCAGCGTGGCCATTGCCTTCGGTTGGGGCGCGCGCGCCTGGGGCGTTCCGCTGGTCTTCGTGGCTTCATTCGGAGGCGCCATGCTGGCCGTGTTCGTGGTCTACCGCATCGCCCGCACGGGCGTGGTGGTGCTGCCCGGCGCACTGCTCCTCTCCGGCGTCATCGTGAATCTGATTGCCGCCTCCGGGGTCCTCATCCTCGAATATCTGACCGACCCCACGCGCTCACTGCAGATTCTGCGCTGGACCGTCGGCAGCCTCGACATCGTCGGCTTCGATATGATCTGGCGCATGGCCGTTGTCCTGGGGCCTGCCACCATCGCGCTGCTCGCATTCGCCCGCGATCTGCAGCTTCTGGCTGTGGATGAGGACACCGCAGCGTCGCTCGGCGTCAACGTGCGCCGTACCGAGGGCGCCGTCTATTTTCTGAGCTCGCTGCTGGTGGGCGTCACCGTGGCCGTGGGCGGCGCTATCGGCTTCGTTGGATTGATTGTCCCCCACGCGGTGCGCCTGGTGTTCGGCCAGGATCTGCGCATCCTGATGCCCGCTTCCGTGCTGCTGGGGGCGGCGTTCCTGATCGCGGCCGATACGGTGGCCCGCATCGCCGTCAGTTCCACGGAACTTCCCGTGGGCGCGGTCACCGCCCTGCTCGGCGGCCCGATTTTTCTCTTGCTGCTAACCCGGCGCCAGCGCAACGCCGCCATCTGAGTTTTATGAATATACGCATTCCTCCCGTCGATACTCACTGGCTGGCCGCCGCCGAGCGCCACCAGAACGACCTCACCAAACCACCTGGCTCGCTGGGCCGTCTGGAAACGATTGCCAACCGCTGCGCCGCCATTTTCGGCTCGCTGACGCCGCCGGTGGACGCCGCGCGCATCGTCGTTTTCGCCGCCGATCATGGCGTGGCCGAGGAGGGCGTCAGCGCGTATCCGCGCGAGGTCACCGCGCAAATGGTGCTCAACTACCTCAATGGCGGCGCGGCCATCAACGCGCTCGCGCAGGCCGGGGGCATCGATCTTGTTATCGTGGACGCCGGCGTGGCCACTCCTCTGCCCGATTTGCCCGGCCTTATCCGACACCATATCGGCGATGGCACGCGCAACTTCACGCGCGAGCCGGCCATGACCGAGTCGCAGGTCGAGGAGGCGCTGGAGGCCGGCATCGCCGAAGCCTACGCTGCGGTGGCGGACGGTTACAACCTCCTTGGTTGCGGCGAAATGGGCATCGCCAACACCACCTCGGCCGCCGCCATCGCCGCGGCGCTCACCCTGCTTCCCGCTACGGAGGTGACCGGACGCGGCACCGGCGCCGACGATGCCGCGCTGGCGCGCAAAGTCTCGGCCATCGAGCGCGCTCTTGCCCTGCACGGCCCGCATCTGAAAACGCCGTTCGACGTGCTGCGGCGCGTGGGAGGACTGGAGATCGCCGAAATGTGCGGCTTTTTCCTGGGCGCCGCCACACTGCGCCGGCCGGTGGTGGTGGACGGTTTCATCGCCACCGCGGCCGCGGCCCTGGCCGTCCGCATGGCCCCGCCCGCGCGCGAGTACATGTTCGCCGCGCACCGCTCGGCCGAGCCGGGGCACGCCGCGCTGCTCAACATCGTAGGCGACCCGCCGCTGCTCGACCTCGGCATGCGCCTCGGTGAAGGCACTGGCGCGGCGCTGGCCATGAAGCTGATCCAGAGCGCCGTCGCCGCGTTCACGGGCATGGCCACATTCTCGTCGGCAGGCGTTTCCAACAAGCACCCATGAGCCTGCTCGCCGCCGTGGCCTTCCTGACGCGCATCCCCATCCGCCGCGCCTTCTCCACGGAACAGGTGGCGCGGGCCGCGGCCTGGTTCCCGCTTATCGGCGGGGCGCTCGGCCTCCTCTACGGGGCGGTCTGGTTCGGGGCCACGCTCGTTGTGCCGCCGTACGTGGCCGCCGTTCTGGTTCTTTCTTGCGAGGCGCTGCTCACCGGCGCGCTGCACTTCGACGGACTGGCCGACATGGCCGACGGCTTCGGCGGCGGACGCACCCGCGACGACGTGCTGCGCATCATGCGCGATGACGCCATCGGCGTCTATGGCGCCACTGCGCTCGTGCTGATGCTGCTGCTCACCGCCGCCTGCCTGGTTGCCCTGAAGACGCCTTTGCTGGTGGCCTGCTGGCTGGCCGCGGGCGGGGCGTTCGGCCGGTGGGCCATTGTGCTGCTGAGCCGCGCGCTCCCCTACGCCCGACCCGACAATGCCATTTCCTCGCACATCGGCGTGCGCGAGCTGATTCCAGCTACGCTGACTATCTGCGCCACCGGCTTTCTGATTCGCTGGCAAGCGCTGGTGGCCGCCGCGGTCACCCTGCTTATCGCGCTGGCCATGGGCGCGCTCGCGCGCAAGCGCATCGGCGGGGTCACCGGCGACACGCTGGGGGCAACTTCGCAAATCTGCGAAACCGCGGTGCTGCTCACGGGAGTTATCCTCAACCGATGACCGCCGTCTGGCTCATCCGCCACGCCGAGCCGGACGCTTCCATGCGCGGGCGCTGCTACGGCTCGCTCGATGCACGCCTCTCACCGGCCGGCCGCGAACAAGCCGCGCGTCTGGCCGGGCGCCTCGCCGCCGAACCGTTCGCCGCCATCTATTCGAGCCCGCGCCGCCGGGCCATCGAAACCGCCGAAGCCCTCGGCCGCGATATCGTTATCGTCCCCGAGTTTCGCGAGCTCGACTTTGGCGACTTCGAAGGCCGCCCTTGGGATGACATCGCGGCCAGCCATCCCGAGGTGTACCGCCAGTGGATGGAGACCCCCACCCGGGTTCAGTTCCCCAACGGCGAGAGCTTCACGCAAATGCGCGCCCGCGTCCTCGCGGCTTACCGTGCACTGCTCGCGCAACATGACGGCCAGACCATCGGCGTTATCGCGCACGGCGGCGTGGTGCGCATCGTCCTGGCCGACGCCCTGGGGGTGCCCGACGAAAACCTGTTCCGCATCGCCCAGCGCTACGGCGCGCTAAACCTCATTCGGTATCTCGGGTACTATCCGTCGGTGGAACTGGTGAACGCCTGACCAGGTTTTGCCTCAGTTGCGCCGTGAACTAAACTGGATAGAGACATGTCTGCCGCCGACAAGTACGCCAGCCACGGCCATCCGACGATTGACGAGTTGATCGCCGAGCAGGGTGTCGTGTTTCCGCGCGATCCGCGCGAACTCCTGGGCGATTTCTGGCCGGAGGAGGAATCCATCGACGACTTCCTCAGGGCCATGCGCGAATGGCGAGGGCACACGAGAAGCGATCCGGCCGCATGAAGCCCGTCGTCCTCGACACAGACGTTGTTTCATTTCTTTTCAAGAACGACAGCCGGGCACAGTTGTACATCCCACACCTTCGGGACCGCCAGTGGTTGATATCGTTCATGACCGAAGCGGAATTGGAACAGTGGGTGCTTCTCTGGAACTGGACTCCCAAACGGATCGAGTGGCTCCGCGTCTTTCTGGGCCGTTTGTGGTGGTGCCGTCTTCTCGGGACCTGATCCTCAAATGGGCAGAAGTCATGGTGGCAGCTCGCAGAAATGGACGGCGTTTTGAGACAGCGGATGCGTGGATCGCAGCCACTGCGATCCTGTACGATGCCCCGCTCATTACGCACAACGTGAGCGATTATCTCGGAGTCCCTGGCCTGAAGCTGGTTCCCGACATCCGTACGTAAAGCCGGGGGCGCGGATGCCTCGGGGACTACCCGTCGGTGGAACTGTTGAACGGCTGAATGGCGCCGCCTCTCCGCTACTTCCCCGCGGCGCGCCCAAAAAAGCGGACGCCCAGCACGAAGTGGCGGCCCTCGTCGCCGTAGAATTGCAAAAACGTCGGCGCGCCAACCACGTTGTTGACCGCGGTGGGGTTCGCCCGGCCGGTGATGTTGTTGCAGCCGGCGCGTAGCGCGAAGCGATAGCCAGCCAGCGTGAGCGTGCGCTCCACGCGAAGGTTCAGGTCGAAATGGAACGGATAGCGGCGCCCATCGACATCGTCCACAATCAGCCCCGTCTGATCCACCACGGAGAAAGGGAACCCGCTGCGCGCGTCCGTCAGCACGGCAATGGCCCAGTTGCGCCACGGCAGCGGAAGGTACGCCCAGCCCAGCACCCGGTTCGGCGCATCCCAGGGCACCGGCTGGAGCGCCGGTATTACCTGCAGTGGCTGGCTCGCGTTCACATCCAGAACGGCGTTCGAGAGGGTGCGCGAATACACGTACGAGAGCATCCATTCGAACTGGCCGGAGAAGGTCTGGTGCACGGACACCGCGGCCTGGTCGTAATTGTCGCGGCGCAGGTTGGTGAGATCGTAAACACCGCCGTCCACCGCATTGGGGACCGGCAATTCCGACGGCGGCGCGCCGGGGTCCTCCGTATTGACGAACGTGAACCCATCGGTGCCGCGCCGGCGCAGGTAACTCGCGCTCGCATGCAGGCGCTCCCTGAACTGATGATCGACTCCGCCCGTCCAGTTGGAGGCCCGGGGCAGCGCCAGAGGCCCGCTGACGCGAAAGACGGTGGGGACGGCGAGGCCCGCGGGCGTGCCATCCGGATTGTAGTCCGTGGTCATGGCCGTCTGATCCAGCGGACGCCCCAGCATGGCCAGAGCCACCGCGTCGTGGGTGATGGCGTACCCGCCGGTGATCCTGGTGTGGCCGGAGGCAAAGGGCGACCAGGACAGGCTGGCGTGAGGCGACCAGGCGAGGTCCTGAATCCGCGCATCCCAGTCGTCCCGGATGCCCAGCTCCGCCTGCAGCCGTTTGGACAACCGCCAGGAGTCGAGCATATACCAGGACGTCTCCGTGTCGGGCACCGCGAACGCGGCCGCCCCCTGAAACAGGGTCTGGGAGAGCAACTGGCCGGCGAGGCCGGTCACCTCGTAGCCGGTGCGATGAAAGCCGGCAGCGTAATTCAGATGGTCCGCGTCGCCGCCCATCCTGAGCTGGTGCGTGCCGGCGAAGTGAAAGTCCGGAAGGTACACGTTGACGATGCCCTCGTCGCGCGACGAATGCTGATCGGAATTCACAAAGTAGTTGCCGCCGCGGCCGGTCGTTGAAATCACGTAGAGTTCCTGGCCCTGGGGCGTCTGGCGGTTCGAGAAATCGTTGTGCGCGTAGCCGAACTCCACGAGCACCCCGCCGCCGATGTAGATCTGATCCCGCACGCTTGCGAAATACTGGCGCGCTCGCTCGCTGGTGGTGGTGGACACCGGATCGAGCGGCTCGAGGCCGGCGCGGTTCAGGTTGTTCACGGTCACCAGAAAATCGGCAAAGAGAATGTTGGAGGAGGTCAGGTTCACCTGGGCATGCAGAAGATTGCTCCCCGTCCATCCGCTGCTGGTGTCCTGCCCTTTGGGCAGACCCGTGATCAGCGCTTCGTCATATTCCCCGTCGATATTATCCGCGAACCATGCGCGGCCCTTCACAATCGGGCCGGAAACGCCAAACCGCGGATACCAGTCTCCCAGCCGGACGCCCTGATGCACGTCAAGGCCCGGAATAAAGTCGGTCGCCGTGAAGCGGAACTCGTCCGTGCCGTTCGCTGTTTGAATGGCCAGAACTCCCGCGGACCCTTTGCCGAACTCGGGCGAATAGCGGCTGGATAGATATTGAACCGACTGTATGCCTTCCAGACCCACGCGCGTTTCGAAGAGCCCGGTAGCGGGGTCGGTGATGTTGAAGCCGTTCAGCGTGTAGAGAACCTGATTCGCCGACGAGCCGTTGAAGTGCAAGGTTCCGCCGGCGTCCTGGACCACGCCGGGCATAAGGCCGATGGCATTCACCAGGCTGTGGCTGGATGGGTAAGGGAGGTCGTTCACTTCCGTGCCGCTGAGCCGTTGTTCGTTCTGCGTCTGATCGAGATCGACGGGCGAAGGCTGGCTGTGCACATTCACCGTCTGAAATACCTCGCGGACCGTGCTCAACACCAGCGTGACTTCGCCGCCGGCCTCGACGTGGAGCGGGTGGTTGGTGAGTTCGTAATATCCCTCGCGCCGGGCGCCGATCACGTAATCGCCGGGCGCGGGCAGGGTCAGCGTAAATGCGCCGGTGGCATCAGCCTGCACCGTTCCAACGCCCCGCACATCGATTGTGGCCGTGGCCACGGGAGCGTTGTTCTCATCTACCACACGGCCCGTCAAAGTGACGGCCGCGTGAAGCGCGACACTGCACAACACAAGTAAGAACGAGATCCGCACTCAGAAGCAATCATAGACGGCCTCGGAGCACCACTGGCCAAAAATCACCAGCGGCGGTGGACATCGGCCAGTAACATAACGAAACGTCGTTGTGTTTTCAATCATTTAAGACTGGCACGGGGTTTGCATTCATAAGGACAGGAGGAAACGACATGAAAACCAGATTGCTTCTGATTCTGTTGCTGGCCGGGACCTCGATGTTCGCCGGTACGCACGTCTTCGTGGGGTTCGGACTGAGCGGTGGTGGATACGTGTATGCCGCGCCGCCTCCGCCCCCGGTGTATGCGTACGCGCCGCCGGCGCCGGCGCCGGGTTACGCCTGGGTAGGCGGCTACTACTATCCAGTTGGACCGCGCTATGCCTGGCACGCCGGTTATTGGGCCCGCCCGCCGTACGTGGGCGCGCGCTGGGTAGCGCCGCGCTACTCCGCGAACCGTTATTATCGCGGCTACTGGCGCCGGTAGGTAAAGCCTCCGCTCCACGACTCACGCGGCTCGGCGGGTTCCGTGTCCGAGCCGCGAGTGTCACAAACGTGTCCGGCCCCAAGGATTTCGGCTCTCTCTGCCTTCGGTCTCCACCCGGTCTCCACCCCCTTGACTTTGCGTTTCACTTTCGACAGTATTCAACAATGACCAAAACGTCGAGGCTCGTATCCTCAGCATCAGCCGTAACAGTCTTCTTTGTTTTGAGCGCTCTGAGCGGTTTCGCGCAGGGCCGGCATCCCGGATATCTGCACGCCCTTACCGATTTGCGGCACGCCAGAGCCCATCTGGAGCGCCCCGACGGCGGGGCACTGCGGAGAGAGGAAAGCGACGCGATCCACGAAATCGATAAGGCTATCGATGAGATCAAGAGGGCGTCGATTGATGACGGCAAGAATCTGTCCGATCACCCGCCGGTGGACGCCAGACTCGGTTGGCCCGGCCGGCTGCATCGCGCCCTGGAATTGACCAACAAGGCCCATAACGACGTCGCCCAGGAAGAGGACAATGTCTTTGCGCAGGGGCTGCAATTGCGGGCGCTGGAACACATTGATAAGGCGCATCGTCACGTGGAAGAGGCCCTCGCGGTCGCGGAAGGCCGCTGAAACACGCGGGACAGACTGCTTGTTGGCTTAAACCCGTGGGTAAGTCTGTCCCTGTTTTGTTTCCACCTGCCCTCTACCCGCATTCCGCATTGTTATACTGGTTGGTTAGACTTCCCCGCTTTTTCAGGAGTTCCAACGCATGTTTGATCTGTTCCGCAGCCGGGATAAGGCCGTCCGCATTTTCCTCGGCGCGCTGCTGCTGCTGGTGGCCGCATCCATGTTGCTGTACCTGGTTCCCGGCGGCCCCACGGCCGGTGCGCGCAATTCCGGCGACGACCAGACCGTGGCCGAGATCGGCGGCGAGGCCATCACCGCTCAGGAAGTGCAGGCACGCATTCAGAATGCGGTGCGCAATCAACACGTCCCGGAGAATCTCCTCTATGTGTACGTGCCCCGCATCATGGAGGGCCTGATTCGCGAGCGGGCCATGGCCTGGGAGGCGCGAAGGCTGGGCATCGAAGTGAGCGATGCCGACCTCGCCAACCTGATTCAGTCCATCGGCGGCGGGCAGTTCAGTGAACGCGCCACCTACGAACGGTTCGTGGGCGAGCAGGGCCTGACCATTCCTCAGTTCGAGGCTCAGCTCCGTGAGTCGGAACTGGCATCGCGATTACAGACCATGGCCACGGCGGGCATTGTGGTGACCCCCGAGGAGGCTCGCAAGTTTTACGACGAACAGAACGAGAAGGTCAGGCTCCAGTACATTGTTTTCTCCAGCGCGGACCTGAAGGACAAGATCAACCCCACCCCCGCGGATCTGCTCGATTTCTTCAACCGGAACCGGAATTTGTTTCATACGCCGGAAAAACGGGACCTCGACGTGCTCACCATCGACCAGTCGAAAGTGGCTGAAAGCGCCGACCTTTCCGATGCCCAGCTTCGCAATTGGTACGGCTCGCACATCGATCAGTTCCGCACCCCGGAGCGTGTCCATGTGCGGCACATTCTGCTCATGACCACGGGCAAGTCGCCGGACGAAGTGAACAAGATCAAAGCCAAAGCGGAAGCGCTGCTGAAGCAGGTCCGGTCCGGCGGGGACTTTGCCCAGCTCGCCACGGCGAATTCGGAAGATAAGGCTACGGCGGTCAAAGGCGGCGATGTGGGCTGGGTGGTTCGCGGCCAGACCGTTCCCAACTTCGAATCGGCGGCCTTCTCTCTCAAGCCCAACGAGATCAGCGGCATCGTAACCACCGAGTATGGCTTCCATATCCTGCAGGTGCTGGCGCACGAGCAGGCGCGCCTGCGGCCGTTTGACGAGGTGCGCGCCGAGATTGCCGCCGGGTTGAAATCGGAAATAGTAGCGGATCGCATGCAGACTCTCGCCGATCAGGCGCGCGCCGAACTGGTGAAAGCCCCGCAGGATTGCGTGAAGATCGCCGCCCGCCTGGGCATCGCCTGCATGAGCCTCGGCGGCGTGGTCCGGGGCGCTCCCATTCCCGCCCTCGGAACGGACAAGGAGGCTATCGCCGCCATCGGCGCGCTCAAGGACGGTGAGGTCAGCCAGGTGCTTCCCGCGGGGACAGAACGGATGGTGATCGTGTCCCTGCGCAGGACCATCCCGAGCGCTCCGGCGGAATACGCCGATGTCAAGGATGCCGTGCACGCTTCCTACATCGCCGTGCGCTCCAGCGAACTGATGCGCGCCAATTCCCAGAAAGCGGCCGGCCTGGCGAAGAAAGACGGCGATCTCGAGGCGGCGGCGAAGGCCACGGGCGCCACCGTGAAAACCACCGACGATTTCATCCGCACCGGCGCGGCCGAGGGGCTCGGCGCGGCCGAGTATTTCCGCCCGGCCTTCAGCCAGCCGGTTGGCGCCGTCCTCGGCCCCATAGAAACGCCGGCCGGACAGGTGGTGGTGAAGGTCATCGCGAAAACACCGGCGGACCCGGCGCAGTTCGCCGCACAGCAGGAGAAGATCATCCAGGAGCTGAAACAGCAGCACGCGTCGGAGCAGAACGAGCTCTTTGAAGACAGCGTGATGACCAGGCTCATCAACGAAGGAAAGCTCAAGTACCACAAAGACGTGATGGATCGCATCCTCGAGCGGCAGAAGAGCTGACCCGGCCACGGGCCCAATGATCCATTCGTTCATCGAGTTCCTGCGCACCCTCACCGACCCGGACAAGCTCATTCACTTCCTTTCCACGGTGGTCACGGGCTGGTACAGCTACGCTCTGCTGGCCGCCATCGTGTTCTCGGAAACCGGTCTGCTGGTGGGATTCGTGCTCCCCGGCGATTCGCTTCTGTTCACCATCGGGGTGGTCTGCGGCGCCGGGCGCCTCGACATGACCGTCATGATCGTGCTGCTCATTTGCGCCTGCATGATTGGCGACTGGTCCGGCTACCTGCTCGGCCGGCGCACCGGACCGGCCATCTTCAGCCGGCCCGATTCGCGATTCTTCAAACAGGAATATCTACAGCGCACCCACGCCTTCTACGAGAAACACGGCGGGAAAACCATCATCTACGCCAAGTTCGTGCCCATCATCCGAACCTTTGCCCCGTTCGTCGCCGGCATCGCGAACATGCCCTACCGGCGGTTTCTGCCCTTCGACATCGTCGGCGGAACCGGATGGGTGATTTCCATGACCCTGCTGGGCTACTTTCTCGGCGGCGTGCCCATCGTCCGGAGGCATTTTGAGAAGTTCGTCCTGCTGATCATCTTTGTTTCGCTGTTGCCCCTGGCCATTCACGCGGTCCATGCCCGGTTTGGGAGAAAACAGGCGCCGGCCAGCGGAACCCTATAGAACCACGGACCGTTTGCCGATATTCGGGGAGTGGCATACCGCACCGTCAGAGGTATCTGCGCCGCCCTGGCGCTGTTGCTGTGCCTGCTCTCCGGTACCGCCTGCCGCCTGAATCAGGCGCCGCCGGGCAAGCCCCTGACCGAGCTCCGGCAGATTCAGCCACTTAAGACCGCTCAATTGCAGCTCGGGTATCCGGTGCGTTTGCGGGCCTCGGTGGTGTACCGGGACGGCGATAATCTGTTCGTTGCCCAGGATCTGGCGGGCGGTATCGCCGTTGACCCAGGCTGGACGGGAGACGACGTAACACCCGGCGACGTCGTTGATATAGAAGGACGAACTGGCGCCGGGAGAGCCGCGCCCGTGCTCCGCGACGCACGCATCCGCTGGGTCAACCGTACCGTACCTCCGCGCGCGCTGCTGGTGCCCGCCGAAGATGTCGCGGCGGGCAAAGTGGAACACCAGTGGGTGGAGGTGCATGGCGTGCTCAAAGGCATCCATGCGAGAGGACGCCGCCTGGACCTCGACATCGCGTCGGGTCCGACGGTCGTGCATGCGCTGACCAGCGATCGCCAGGACGTCGATGCAGGCCCACTGAAGGACAAGCCGGTGATCATTCGGGGAGTCGTCGTCACCAGCTTCTCCGCCGACGGGCAGCGCCTCGAAACGCGTGTTTGCATGGCCCGGACATTTGCCGCCCTGATGGAAGATCTGGCGCCCACACCCGCGGCCACACCCGTTCCGCTCACCACCGCATTGCAAGTGAAGATGCTGCCGCCGGATAAAGTGGCTCTCCGGCCCGTCCGCCTGCGGGGAGTAGTCACTTTTGAGGCTAACGAGTACCGCCAGTTCTTCCTGCAGGATTCAACTGCTGGAGTATACGTGTCTCCGAGCGATACTGTGCGTCTGGCTTACCAGGGCCAGCAGGTGGAGGTTCTCGGTTACAGCGCACCCGGGGGATTCGCGCCCGCGGTGTTCGCCACCTCGGTGCGCCCGCTCGGCGAGGGACATATGCCGGAACCCGCCCGGCTCGACGCCACCACGTTCTCTTCGGGCCAGCTCGATTCCACGTGGGTGATCACTCGAGGGGTGGTGCGTTCGCTGACGGCGTCGCGCGCCGGCAGCTACATGATGCTGGCCACTCCGGAAGGCCGCGTGCGTATGTACCTCCACGGGTCGGTATTGCCAGCCGAACTGCTGGATTCGGAAGTGGAAGTCCGGGGCGTGTGCTCCAGCCAGTTCAACGAGGACCGGCAGTTGACCGGAGTGAATCTGCGGGTGCCGGCGGCGAGCTTCATCAAAGTACTCAGCCCCGCGCTTGCCGGCCTCTCCCCGCCGCGGCTGTGGTCCATTCGCAGCCTGCTGCAATACCGCCCCAGCGGAATCCCCAACACCCGCGTCACGGTTCGCGGCGTGGTCACCGTGCGCCGGCGCAGCCAAACCATTTTTGTGGACGATGGGACCGGGGGGCTGGCGGTGGAGCCGTTGAGCCGGTCCGATGTTAACGTGGGTGACCAGGTGCAGGTGGCCGGTTATGTCGCTCACGGGCGCCCGTACGAGACGCTCGAAGACGCCCAGGTTCTGCGCACCGGCCATTCGCCGGGCCCGGATCCTCTCCCCATCAGTATCGAGGATGCCCTCAGCGGCGCGGCCCGGCTCCGCCTTGTTCGTATCGAGGGCTGGCTGGTGGAGCAGAGAGTGACCCCTGGCGAACAGGTCCTGATTCTGCGCACGGGAAGAAACGTTTTCGACGCCCACCTGCAGCGCGTGGCGGGAGGGCCGGCCGTGGCCGAACTCAGACCGGGCAGTCTGCTGGCGCTCACCGGAGTATGTCTGCTGGAAACGGCCCCGGACGCGCCGCGGCCGGATACCGTACGCATCGTGCTGCGCATGCCCTCCGACGTGGTGGTGCTGCGGGCCGCGCCCTGGTGGACCATGCAACGCAGTCTGGTTGTTGCCAGCATACTGTTCGCGCTGGTTCTGGCGGCCGCGACGTGGCTGTTCCAATTGCGCCGGCAGGTGCGCCGGCAGACGGCGGTAATCCGCCGGCAACTGGACGAGCAGGCTACGTTGAAGGAAGCGGCGGAAGCCGCCAGCCGCGCCAAGAGCGAATTCCTGGCCAACATGAGCCATGAGATACGCACGCCCATGAACGGGATCTGCGGCATGACCGCGCTGGCGCTGGGCACAACCCTCGACCTCGAGCAGCGCGAGTATCTGGAAACCGTGGGAGATTCGGCGCGGTCACTGCTGCGCATCATCGACGACATCCTCGATCTCGCGCGCATCGAAGCCGGCAAGCTGCGCCTGGAAACCGCGCCATTCGAGATCCGCCGGGCCATTCGCCAGGTGATGACTACCCTCGAGGTGATTGCCCGCGGCAAGGGCGTCGGCCTGAACTTTATCATCGCCGCCGAGGTCCCGGAATATCTGTTGGGCGATGCTGGCCGATTGCGCCAGGTGCTTCTCAATCTGGGCGGAAACGCGGTGAAGTTCACGGACCGCGGCGAGGTGTCCATTTCCGTGGCCGTGGACCATTGCGACCAGGCCGCCATAGAGCTTCGGTTTACCGTGCGCGATTCCGGCATCGGCATTCCCGAGGAGAAAATCGAAGCGATCTTCGCGCCCTTTGAACAAGTGGATCACTCCACTACCCGCAAGTCCGGCGGCACCGGGCTGGGGCTGAGCATCTCGCGGCGACTGGTGGAACTGATGGGCGGGACCATCCATGCCGAAAGCGCCAGAGGCCAGGGGAGCACCTTCTGGTTCACGGCCCGCTTCGGCCTGACCGAACGGCCCAACGGCACAATCGGCCCAGCCTCACCGGCGAATCAACCCTCCGTCCCCGTCCGTTCCCTGCGCGTTCTGGTGGCCGAAGACAACCGCGTGAACCAGCGGCTGGTGGAACGGGTGCTGGCCCGGCAAGGCCACAGCGTCGTGCTGGTGGAGGATGGTCAGCTTGCCGTCGAGGCCGCGCGCAGCACGCCGTTCGATCTTATCCTGATGGACGTGGAGATGCCCGGCATGGACGGTCTGGCCGCCACCCGCGCCATTCGGCAGTCCGCGAGTTTCCCGGCCGTGCCGATTATTGCCCTCACCGCCCGCGCCATGCGCCAGGACGAAGTCGAGTGCCGCTCCGCGGGCATGGATGGGTATCTCGCCAAACCGATCGACATCAACGATCTGATTCGTCTTGCCGCGCAGATCGCCGGGCAAACCGAGCCTGTTGGAGCGATTTCACCCACCGCTTAGCAGCCTCCCTTCGGCGTGCTGGCTCAAATGCCCCAGGGAAAGGGGCGGTGAGGCGACTCAAGTCCCCTGATTGCTCTCAGTTCCGGCTGGCAGAACGATTGCACTCCCTGAGTCCGCCACAGTGGGAACGCGAGCGCGTTTATGTGGTGAAGTTCCACACTCAGAAGGAGTTTTCCATGGCTACAGTGGCTGCCGGCACGCGGACGGAGTTCCTGCGCACGCTCCCCACTGACGACGTTCGCCAGATCATGTGGGGGTTTTCGGACCGGCTCGACCTGCAAATGGTGGTGCAGTCGGCCCGGTCGGTGGCACGTGGAACAGTGGCCCGGCTGGTGGCGGGCGGGGCGCGCAACACCCACGAGTGGACCGAAGAGAAAAACGCCATGCTGAAGGAGTTCGACGCGGCCGGGATCACCGCCGCGTTCATGGACCCCGAGCAGGGCGGTTACATTGAAGGCCCCAAAAACCTGGCGCTCGCGCTCATTGCGTTCGAACTGGCCTGGGTGGATGGAGGGGCCGCCACGGGGAGTCTGGCCACCGGACTGGCGCTCGGCCCCATCCACGAACGCGGAACACCCGAACAGTACGCCGAGTACATGGCGAAGTGCGTTCCTCCGGCGCCCGGCGAAGACCGGCAACAATGGCGCGGCGCTTTCGCGCTCACCGAGCCGCTGCCTTTTGTTGGCGTGGAGACCGGAATGCTCTCCGGCCGCCTCAGCATCGACGACTGGGAGGAGGGCAAAGAGCCCGTCCTCAACGTGGAGAAGCGCGGCCGGTTCATCACCAACATGGGGTTCGCCAACTTCGTCACCGCCGCGGTGGACTCCGGCGACCCGCGCATCAAGGGCAGTTGTTTCGTGATCCTGGAAGAGACCGATCCCGGCACGTTCGACCGCGGCGTGCCCGCGCGCAAGCTGGTGCACCAGCTCTCCTCCACCAACGACCCGATCTTCCGCCTGAAGGTTCCGGCCAGCCGCATCGTGGGCGGCTACAGCATTAAAGACGGGGTCATCATTCCGCGCTATAACCACGGCGAAATCATCGAGGCGGTGTTCAAGCGCACGCGCGTCACCGTGGGACTGATGACCGCCGCGAAACTGCTCTCCGCCGTGGAACCGCTGATCCGCTACCAGCGCGACCGCTTCCGCGGCAGCGACGCGGTGAGCCCGGGCACGCCCCGCTATGAGCTGGGGCTGCAGCAGAAACAGGACGCGCTGTATCGTCTGGTGGACGTGTGGGCCACCGGCGAAGCGGCCGCCGCGCTGGGCTTCGCCACCGCCCGGATGTTCGACCAGCTCGATCCGCTCGAAAAGGAAAAGGACGCGGTTCTGGCGTCGCGGGGAATCAATGGCGGCATGTCCGCGTTCAAGGCCATGCGCGCGGTGGAGAAGAGGGCGCTGGAGTATCTGGACCTGCAGCGGCAGCCCGAATCGGTCCGCGACGCCGCGCGCTGGGAGGATCTGAATACCGATCCGCTGGTCCGCTACGCGCTGCTCGATGCTCTGGCCAGCGTCTATTGTCCCGCCACCAAGCTCTGGGACACCGGACACGGCGCCAACGTGATGCGCGAAGCGGTGAGCCTCATGGGCGGCTACGGCATTACCGAGGACTGCCCCGGCTTCCTCGGCCACAAGTGGATGGACGCGCAACTGGAGGCCACCTACGAAGGGCCCGAGGCGGTGCAGCGCCGGCAGCTCTCCATGACCATGGTCAATCCGCTGTTCCTCGCGCAATTGCGCGACATGGTGGCCCAACTGCGCGGGATTGCCTCGCGGCGGCCGGGCACGGGCGCCTGCGCTCTGGCCACAGCCATCCAGATGTGGTTGTGGTCGGTGGGGCATTTGCAGGTGGCGAAGGACGCCGACGGCGCGGGGTTGTATCACAGCACCCGGCAGGGCGTCACTTTCCCGCTGGCCGATGCGCTCGGCTGGCTGCTGTCCGCCCACTCGCTCATTCTGGCGGTCATCGAGCTGGAGGCGCGCGGGCCGGACAACCCGGTGGTGGCCGAAGGGCTGGAGGGAACGCTGAACTTCTATCGCGACCTGTGCCATGCCCAGACCGCGCGAACCGCCGGCGAAGTGGGCCGCATCTGCGCGGAACTGGTTTTCGGGTACAACCGCCATCCGGCGTGGGACGACGGGGAAGCTTGTTATAAAGCGGACGAGCTGATCGCCCTGGAGCTGGTGATCCCGGGCATCACCAGCATGGCCACCGACGTGGTGGACGAGGATGGCGGGCATCCGCCAAAGGCAGGACCGTGCGCGAAGGCGCCGGGCCTCGAGCCGTTCCAGCGCCTGCGGACCAAACTGGACGGCTGCCTCACCGGTTCCGGTCTGGCCAAAGACCGGGCGGCCGAAGCGCTCACGAAGGTGATGATTCCCGCGGCCCTGGATTACCCCGCATGAAGAACGAGAGGAAGCGTGGCTGTCGCCGCGTGTCCATATGAGTGACCGCCCCTCCATGGACGTGGACATCGTCTGCGTCGGCTTCGGGCCGGCGATGGGCGGCTTCCTGCACACCATCGCGCCGAAGCTGGCGGAAATGGAAACGCCGCCGCAGGTGATCTGCTACGAGCGCGCCGACGGACTCGGGTTTGGCGTGTCCGGCGTGGTCACCAAAGCGCGCGGCATTCGCGCCTCCTTCCCCGATCTCGACCCGTCGCAAATCCCCATGGCCGCGCCGGTGCGCGAGGAGAAGGTGCTGTATTTGCTCGACCCTCACGGCGCCAGCCGCCGTTCCGCCACCGTGCGCGCGCTGGACAGAATGGCCCGGATCGCCGGCGCGGGTGCGAAGCATGCCGTCGAGCTTCCCTGGACCCCCGGCTTCCTGCACAAAGAGGGCGGCATGGTGCTCTCCATCGGCCAGTTCAACCAGTGGGTGGGCGAGCAGTTGATGATGACCGGCACCGTGCAGGTGTGGCCGGGCATGCCGGTGGCCGAGCCCCTGATCGAGCGCGACGCGGTGGCGGGCGTGCGCCTGGCCGACCAGGGCGGCGAGCCGGGCATGGATATTCGCGCGGCGCTCACGGTGGTGGCGGACGGTCCGGTGGGTCCCGTCGGCCGCCGGCTGGACGGGCACTTTGGCGTGCCGCCGGACTTCGAGCGCAACGACTGGGCGCTGGGTTCGAAAACAGTGGTGGAGCTTCCCGCCGATTGCGCGCTCGACCGGGGCACGGTGTTCCACACCATCGGCTTCCCC
>CAYVPZ010000008.1:0-21901 GCA_964453955.1 uncultured Solibacteraceae bacterium
GCGGCCTGGGCCGGCGCGGCGGGTCTGGCGGCGGGCGGCGCCGATGGGGCCGGCAACATCTGATCACTGGACTTCCCGTCACGCTCGCCGTCCTGCGCAGGACTGGCCTGCGCGTCGCTCTCCACAGCGGGCGCGCTCTGGACGTTGGCGGGCGCTTGCTGGAGATGGCTCACCTGGAGCTGGGATGGTGGCGGCTGGAGTTGGGACGATACTTGCGTGCTGGCGGTGTCGGGGTTCAGACGCGCGGCGAAGGCGAGTTGTCCGGAGGACAGCGGGACCATTCCGTCGCCTTCCGGCAGAGTTGTCGGGGCGAGGGTCCCGGCGCCGCCGTCCCGCGGCGAACTGTCGGCGCCCAGAGATGCAGACAAGGATGAGCTGGCGTCGTCCACCGCGACGCTTGCCTGTGCGTTCGCAGGCATCGACAGACCGGCGGCAGCCACGGTGGCACTCGCGCCCCGCTGCCCGGAGGGCTGTCGTCCCGAGATCTGTTGTCCGGCGAGAGGTTGCGCGATTTGGGGAATGTCCAGGCTGAGAATGGGCTCCGTTAGGAGCGCGTTGCCGGCTGTGGTAACGGTGGCATCCAGCTTCGCTTCATCGGCCGCCGGATCCGTGCCAAAGGCAGGTGCGGAATGGCTCACTTCTGGCTGGGACGGTGGCGGCTGCCAAGGCGCCGGCTGCAGTGGTGACGTCTGTAGTTCTGACGGCTGGGTTTGTGTCGATGGTCGTGCGCCGGCGGCATCGGCGTCGTGACGCGCGATGAGCGGGCCCGAGGTCGGCGATGCATTGCCGTTCGGCGAGCCGTCCACGCCGGGGGATGCAGCCAGGGATGAACTGGCGTCGTCCACCGCGATGCCTGCTTGTGCATTCGCAGGCTTCGACAGACTGATGGCGGCGGCTGAGGCGCTCGCGCGAAGGTCAACGCGGCCGCCGGACTTGCCAGCCTGATTGTTTGCGATTCGCTGCGCCGAGGGCTGTCGTCCGGAGGCCTGTTGTCCGACGGGAGATTGCGCGAACTGGATCGGCATGAGCGACGTGGCGCTGGCCGCGGTGGCGGTGTTCTCCATCGGGCCCGCGCCGAGGGCAGGCACGGCATGGGGCACCTGTGGCTCGGATGGTGGCGCCTGAAGTTGTGACGGCTGAAGTTGAGTCGGCTGGGTTTGTGACGGTGGTTGCGCGCTGACGGCATCGGCGCCGTGACGTGCGACGAAGGTGAGCGGCCCCGAAGCCGGTGAGGCATTGCCGTCGCCTTCCGGCGGCGTTGTGGGCACAAGGATCCCGGTGTTGCCGTCCTTCGGCGAGTCGTCGACACCGAGAGACACTGATAAAAATGAGCTGGCGTCGTCAACCGCGACGCTCGCGCGAGCGCTAACCCGCGGCCCCGAGGGCTGCGGTCCCGATTCCTGTTGCCGCGTGAGAGGTTGCGCGAACTGTGGCATGCCGAGGCCGGCAATGGACTGCATGAGGAATGCGGCGCCGGCTGTGCTGGCGGTGACATCCGGCTGAGCCTCGTCGGCGGATGCCGTGGCGGCAGCATTCTCCAGCGGGCCCGTGCTTTGCTCGGAGTCGCCGGTAGCGCCACTCCACGTCAGGAAGCCGACAACGGGCGCCACCGTCTGCTGCACCACGCGGACAGGTGCGGGGGTGATTGCGGCGAGCGTCGATTGCCTCGCGTTCCGATCCTCATCGGCGCTCGCGTCGTCGTTCGCCTGATGCAGCAACGCGGCGAACGAACTTCGCGAACCGGAGGTGCTGGCGGCGATTGGCGCCAGTGCGCTAATGGGAAAGGCGGAGGGCGCGCTCGATGCCGGTGCCGGAGTCACGCGGCTGTAGTGTGCACACTGCTGGCCAGCGGGGTTTCGCTCAATTCAGGGGAGATTGCTGTCGAGGCACACCGCCCGGCTGTCAAAAACCCGAGCGCCGCAAGGGCGGATACTCGAAATCTCGACGTTCGCGCGCACCAGTGCCGCCCCGCCGTCCGGCTTCCTCTGTTCATATCGCAAGGCTTGGCGCGCATTTCACGCTTTTTGCGGGCACGGTCTCCAGCTTGCATTGATGCCAGTGCATTATGGACCCGCTCACCGTCACAGCCGCCAGCGGATTGCAGGCGCACATGGACTCGCTCGACATGCAGGCCAACAATCTGGCCAACACCTCCACCGGAGGCTACAAAGCGGACCGCGAGTTCTACACCACCTATATTGCGCCCGAGCTGGCCGACTCCAACGATCCGATGACCAGCATTGCTCCGATGGTGTCGGAGCCGTGGATCGACTTCAAACAGGGGCTCCTGCAGACCACCGGCAACCCCACCGATCTCGCCATCAACGGCTCCGGCTTCTTCTCGGTGAACGGCCCGAGCGGAACCCTCTACACGCGGAACGGAAGCTTCCAACTGTCGCCCACGGGGGAGCTGGTTACCTCCGAAGGCTATCCCGTGCGGCTCACCAACGGGCAGACCCTGCAGCTACAGTCGACAGATCCAGTGCAGGTCAACCCGCAGGGGGAGATCAGCCAGGACGGCTCGGACCTCGGGCAACTCGAACTGGTGGACTTCGAGAAGCCACAACAACTGACCAAGATGGGCGCGGCGTACTTCAGCGCGGCGAACCCGCAGGCCGGCGCGGGACCGGCCGCCAACGCCCAGGTGAACCAGGGAAAGCTGGAAGCGTCGAACGCCGGTGGCGCCCAGGGCTCGGTTCGCATAGTCAGCCTGCTGCGACAATTCGACATGCTGCAGAAGGCCATCAAGATCGGCTCGGAGATGAACCGGGAGGCGATTGAACAGGTCGCCAAAGTCGGCTCGTAAAGGAGAAGAAGAGAATGGTTCGAGCTCTGTACGCCGCCGCCAGCGGAATGAACGCGCAGGAAACCAACGTCGACAATATCGCCAACAATCTGGCCAACGCCAACACCACCGGCTACAAGATGCGACGGGCGCAGTTCCAGGATCTGATGTATCAGAACCTGATCCAGCCCGGGGCTTCCGCCGGGCAACAGACTGTTGTTCCGGCCGGCCTGCAGATCGGGCTGGGAACGCGGGCGTCGTCGAACGAGATTATCTTCACCCAGGGCAGCTTCACGGAGACGGACAATCCTCTGGACCTGGTCATTCAGGGCAACGGTTTCTTCCAGATTCAACAAGCCGACGGCACCATCGCCTACACGCGCGCCGGCACGTTCCAGCTCAACGCCAGCGGCAACATGGTGGACGCCAACGGTGATTTGTTGCAGCCGACCATCACCATTCCAGCCACGGCACAGAGCATCACCGTGGCTCTGGATGGCACGGTCAGCTATACGCTGCCGAATCAGACGGCCGCGCAAAAGGCCGGGCAGATTCAGCTGGCCACGTTTCAGAATCCCGCCGGGTTGAACAGTCTCGGGGCGACGCTCTATCAGCCCACCGATGCATCCGGCGACGCGCAGGTGGGCAACCCCGGCGGCGCGGAAGGTCTGGGCACGCTGTTGCAGGGCTACACCGAACAATCGAACGTCAGCGTGGTAGAAGAGTTCGTCAACCTCATCCAGAGCCAGCGCGCCTACGAGGCCAATTCGCGGGTGGTCAAGGCCGCCGACGAGATGTACCAGCAGGTGAACCAGATCACGTCATGATCTTCACGCTCTTGCTTGCGGCAGTGCTGCCCGCGGCGGGCTGCCATTCCATCAACGCGGACCACATCTACGCCCGGGATCTGGCGGCGGCTGTTCCGCTGTTCGCTTCCCTTCCGCCGGATCTGGCCATCGGCTACTCTCCCTCACCGGGCTGGCAGCGCATGTTTCACGCCGCCGAACTGCAGCGGCTGGCGAAAGCGAACCATCTGCAGGGCGATGTTTCCGAGGACGTCTGCTTCGCGTGGACGATGGCGGTGCCCGAACCCGACCGGATTATTGCGGCGATGAAGAAGGCGCTGGCGGGCCGCGACGTGCGCATCGAGATGGTCGATCGCAGCCGTATGTCCGCGCCCCCGGGCGAGCTGGTATTTCCGCCGGGCGGCGCCAGCATTCGATCGGCCGCGCCGGTATTGTGGCGAGGCTATGTCTCCTACGCCGGCAACCGCCGTTTCAACGTGTGGGCCAGCGTGTTGATTACCGTGAAGGGCACCCGCGTGGTGGCGGTGAACCCGTTGCACGTGGACGAACCCATCGGCGCCGGCGACATTCGCGCGGAGCCCTACGAAGGTCCCCTGCTGGCGGTAAACGCGATCACCGATACGAAAGCCGCCATCGGGATGACGCCGCGGCGGCCCATCGCGGCGGGCGATCCGCTCTTCGACAATCTCCTCGAACCCGCCAAAGACGTGCTCCGCGGCGACACTGTGGAAGTGGTGGTGAATGGCGGCGGTGCGCTGATTCGCACAGCCGGCGTGGCCGAGGAATCGGGCAATCGCGGCGCGATGATTGTGGTGCGCAATACCACCAGCGGCCGGAAGTTCCGTGCCCGGGTGCAGGATAAAGGCAAAGTTTCGGTGGTTCCCGGCGTTGCCGCCGGACTCATCGCGAAGGATCAGAAATCATGAAGCGCGTTTTATGTCTGGCGACAGTGCTGGCGCTGGTGCTGGCGGCGGCGCCGTCGACGAAAAAGAAAAAGGACAAGCCGGCGGCGAAATCGCCGCTCGACCTGTACGTCGAGCAGGCGCACCAGCGGGCGGCCTCCCAGGCCCAGGACGATCCCGGTTCGCTGTGGACGGGCGCGTCTCCTTTTTCCGACCTCGGCGCTGACGTTCGCGCGCGCCATGTGGACGACATCGTCACCATCCTGGTAGCTGAATCGGCTTCGGCCGTTTCCACGGGACAGACCAAGACCTCCCGCGCATCCGCCGCCAATTCATCCGTCACCCAGCTTCTGAAAGCGCTGCCCTCCACCAGCAAGCTGGCCAACCTGCTGGGCGCGTCCACCAATACCAGCCTCGACGGCGAGGGCACCACCAGCCGTGAGACAACGCTGTCCGCCACGCTGACGGCGCGGGTGATCGACGTGCTTCCCAACGGCTACCTGGTGGTGGAGGGAACCAAGGCTATCGACGTCAATTCGGAGCACCAGGTAGTGACGGTGCGCGGCGTGGTGCGGCCGGCGGATCTGTCCAACGCGAATGTGGTGCAATCGTCCAGCGTGGGCGAACTGGAAGTGAAGATCGACGGCAAGGGAGTGGTGAATGACGCAGTGCGGCGCCCGAACATCCTGTACCGGATTCTGCTCGGCCTGCTGCCATTTTAGAGGATCTCCGATGAAACGATTGCTTGTCGCGCTGCTGGCTCCGCTGCTCTCGTTCGCGGCCAATGAAGGAGAGAATGTTCGCCTCAAGGATCTGGTCTCCATTGAAGGCGTGCGCAGCAATCAGCTTCTCGGATACGGCCTGGTGGTGGGCCTGGCCGGCACCGGTGACCGCCAGCAGACCGCGTTTCCGGCACAAAGCCTGACCAACCTGCTGCAGCAGATGGGTGTGAGCATCTCGCCGTCGCTGATCACCGTCAAGAACACGGCTGCGGTAATGGTGACCGCCACGCTGCCTCCGTTCGCGCAACCGGGCACCACCATCGACGCCACCGTGGCGGCCATGGGCGACTCATCCAACCTGCAGGGTGGCCTGCTGGTGTTGACCACGCTGCGCGGCATCAACGGACAGGTGTACGCGGCGGCGCAGGGCCAGGTGGTCACCGGGGGCTTCGTCGCCGGGCGTACCCAGAACGTGCAGAGCGTGAATCATCCGACCGTGGGCCGCATTCCCAACGGCGCCTCCGTGGAGAAGGTCTCGCCGTCTCTGCCCCTGGGTAATGTCGTGCGCCTGCAACTGCGCGACGAGGACTTCACCACGTCGGCGCGCATCGCCGAGGCGGTGAACCGGCGCTTCGTCGCCAGCGGCCCTATCGCGCACGCCGACAATTCCGCCGTTGTTTCCGTCGCGCTGCCCGCCGAATATGCGAAGCAATCCACCGAATTCGTCGCCGAGCTGGAGAAACTCACGGTGGAGCCCGATCGACCCGCGCGCGTGGTGGTCAACGAGCGCACCGGCACCATCGTGCTGGGCAAGGATGTGCGCATCGCGCCCGTCGCCGTGCTGCACGGTAACCTCAGCGTGGTGATCCAGACCACCTTCGACGTGTCTCAGCCCGCGCCATTCTCCCGCACCGGGACCACCGAGGTAATCCCCCAGACCAGCGTGGTGGTGAAGGACGAAAAAGCGCGCAACGTGGTTTTGAAGCAGGGCGCCACCGTCGAGGAACTGGTAAAAGCGCTGGCGGCCATTGGATCCACCACGCGGGACGTGATCGCTATCCTCGAAAACCTGCGCTCCGCGGGCGCGTTGGACGCCCAACTGGAGGTGATCTGAGGATGAGCAGCGAAACCCTCACCGGCGTCGCCGGACTCGCCGGAATGACTCCACCGCAGGCCGCTGACGGGACCGCTACGCCCAGCCCGCAAAAACTGCATAGCCTGGCGCAGCAATTCGAGGCCCTGCTGATCGGCGAAATGCTGAAATCGGCCCGCGAGGCCGCCCAGGACATGTCCACCGATGACAACGACGATGGCGATGCCGGCGGCGATTCGGCCATGGACATGGCGCAGACGCAGTTCGCCCAGGCGATTGCCATGCAGGGCGGCCTCGGGTTGTCGCACCTGATCGAGACCGGCCTGGCGAAGGACAGTGCGAATCAGAAGGTGAAGACTTCGGAACCGGCTCCCACCGCCGCAAAGTCGTAGCCGTAGGGTGTCGCTGGAGTATCCGTCCGTTCGTCCCGCGAGGAATCCTCATAAGCGCGCGTGGCCTCGCTCGCTTCCTGGTTAAGCTTCTCGGCCACCTGGTACCAGCCATCCAGCAGATTCGTCAGCAGCCTGACCACCTCGGCCATCGGCTCGTCTTCCTGGCTGGCGTGCGCGGCTAGCAACCGGCGCTGCATGTAGCAGTACAGGTCCTTGAGCCGCGCGCTCAGGTCGCCGCCCTTCTCGTGATCGAGCGACAGGACCAGCTCCGTCAGAATATCGACGGCTTTGGAGATGGCCTTCGAGCGTCCCCAGATATCTCCGGTTTCCAAACAATGCCGCGCCTGCTGCACGGCTTTGATGGTTCCCTCGTAGAGAGCCGTCACCAGTCCTACCGGGTTGCCGGTGGCTACATTGTTATCGAGGTACGCGTGGTAAGGATCGTCTTCAAACACCGGATGCCTCTCACAGCACATATCGCATGGGAGAGGCGCGGTTTAGAGGGAGTTTGGCGGCGGGGCCGCAACCACTACGTGAATCCCGTATACTAGTATAGTGAGGGCCACGCTGATTGCGACCGGCTGTTCGACGCCAGGATCAGCGATCTGCTGACTGGAGATGAATTGGCCGAACTCGAATTCGCCCTGGCGTCTGACCCCGCAGCGCATCCGGTCATTCCCGGAACCGGCGGCGTTCGCAAGATGCGCTGGTCGCGCTCGGGTAGCGGAAAGCGTGGCGGCATTCGTGTGATCTACTACTACTCGGCGCATCATGGCGTGGCGCTCATGATGGCGGCTTACGCAAAGAACGTACAGGAGGAGCTAACCGATGACCAGAAAAGGAAAACCCGCAGCGTCGCCACGGAATTCCGGGAAAGCCTCGGCCCGTAAGAAAGACTCGCTCGACGAAATGATTATTGCCGGACTACAGGAAGGCATCGCGCACATGCGCGGTGAGATCAAACTCCGAACGCGTGTCATCGAGGTGCCGGAAGCGGTTGACGTGCGGGCGATTCGGGAAAGGGCCGGGATGTCCCAGACGGAATTTGCCAGCCGCTATGGGTTCAGCGGCAGGACACTGCAGGAATGGGAACAGGGGCGAGCCCGTCCGGATAGCGCGGTTCGGGCGTACCTGATGGTCATCGATCGGGACCCGGCCGCCGTGCAACGCGCGCTGGCTAGCTGAGAGCAACGCCTCAGAATCGCTGCTGATAGGTCGCGCCGATGCGGGCAAGAACCGCGGAGTAGTCCAGCTGTGTGTCTCTGAAACTGACCCACTGAAATGGATAGGGCGGTGCATTCGTGGCCTTGAATCGCAAAACCAGGAACTCATCAAATTCCGGAGCCGCTTCAGCGCGCAAGCGGCGCTCCGCTTCCGGCGCCTCCTGATACGGGTGCAGAAATCCTCCCCGGCCGGTCGTCGGAAATGGCCGATCACCTTCGTACCCGACCACGCTATCGGCATGATTGATGCCGACAACTGCTATGCAGATCGGTTTCCCACCGCCGCGTCTGAACTGCACCACCTGATTGCGTAGGTCGTTGATCACGCGGTCAATCTGCTTGATCATGGCCTTGGCCAGGACCTTCACTTCGACCCCGATCTCCACGGTTGCAATGGGCCCTCGACCCACACGATAGTCCGGTTCCGATATGGCGGTTTCGCCGGGAAGGATCTCGCCAAGAGTAGCGTCGCCGCGCCTGGCCTTAACGCCACGCCGCCTGTTCTGGACATTCAAGACACGGTCCCTCCGGCTGATGATCGCTTCTCGCAGTTTCGTAGAGCGACCGACCTCGATCAAATCTTCGTAGAGATGCATTGCAACGAAGTCGCCCTGGTTGGAGGCTCTGTGCTTGTAGATCCTGCCTTCAAACAGCCGCCGGAATTCCGTGAGCAGCCGGTATTTGTGTTGAGTGGGCGTCTCGGTCAATTATGATCCGGGCTTCAACGGCGCCAGCAGGACGGGGCTGCCTGGCGGCCCTGGCGATTCGCTGCCTGGCAATTTCGACATACGCGGCCTCAACTTCATTGGCTATCGAATTTCTGCCTGTCATAATAGCAGCCTGAGACGTCGATCCGGTACCCGCGAACGGATCGAGAACCGTGTCGCCCGCGAACGAAAAGAGCCGGATCAGCCGGCTGGCCAGATCGACAGGATACGGGGCCGGATGTCCGTCTCGGGTGGACGCGCCTCGCAGATCGGTCCAGATGGAGCGCTGCCATTCGCGCATTTCTTCCCGGGTGAGCATGGAGAGGGCCTTCTGTAATGCCGGCGCCGAACGATACTCGCCTCCCTTGCGCAGGAACAGAATATACTCGACGTCGTTCTTGATGATCGCGCCAGGCTGGTAGGGCTTACCGTAGAAACCAGCGCCATTTCCAGCCACCTCGGTGACCCCGTTGGCAATCTTGTGCCATAGAATGGGCTGCAAACAATCAAGACCGAGCCGGCGCGCCCGCACCTGAATATCGGAATGCAGCGGGACGAGGTAATGCCGGCCTTCCCGTTTCCGAGGGATGCAAACATCCCCGACCACGCAGCAGATCCGGCCGCCGCCAACCAGCACGCGGGCGCACTCGCGCCAGGCGCGGTCCAACTCGTCGAGAAAATGCTCGTAGTCCTCAAAGTGCCCCATCTGGTCTTCGTTCCCGCGCGCGTATTCCTTCAGAGTCCAGTAAGGGGGAGAGGTGACTATCAGGTGCACCGAGGCGTCGGGCAGCCATGACAGGTCGCGGGCGTCACCCAAATGAAGTCGGTGCTTGGTGCAGTTGTATGGTTCCGGCCACGCCACCTCGCGGTAGTGACGATTCGCGGCGAGAAGCGCCCGCAGCCCCTCGGGCGTATTGTCCTCGCCGGGAAGCGGCGGCGCCACCCGCCGGCGACTCTTCGCGCGGCTTTCGGGGAAGAGGACGCTCTGCAGACTATTCACTTTCGCTTTACCCAATGTTCGTTTCCCCGGCTCCATCTGGCCAAAGACAGGCCTTGATGCGCTCACAGGAATTGTACCGTCCTCCGTGCCACCATGGCGCATGCTGCTGTTCTTATCGGCCGTGAGAGCGGTCCGCTAATCGCACCGCCTCCACAAACACCTCGCGAAACATCGCCAGAGTCAGCTTCCCGGTCTGCGTATTCTGCTGGCTGGGATGGTACGAGCTGATCAGTGCCGGCAGGTCCGGGCCCAACTCGTGCACGCGATTGTGCGCAAACACGAACGCGGAGCGGCGCTCGATCCGGCCTCCGTCGTGCAACACAGCTAGGTAGTCGCCGAAAGCGATTCGCCCCAGCGCCACCACCACCCGAACTCGCTCCAGCAATGCCAGTTCCCGTTCCAGCCAGGGGCGGCAGTTCCGGATCTCCTCGGGTGTGGGCTTGTTGGCCGGCGGAGCGCATCGGCACGCCGCCGTGATGAACACGTCGCGCAAAGTCAGGCCATCTCCCCGGCGCACACTCTCCGGCTGCGATGCCAGCCCAACGGAATGGAGCGTTCGGTACAGAAAATCGCCAGAGCGATCGCCGGTGAACATACGGCCGGTGCGATTGGAGCCGTGCGCCCCCGGAGCGAGGCCCAGAATCAGGATGCGCGCGGCGGGGTCGCCAAACCCCGGCACCGGCCGTCCCCAGTACTCCTCATCGCGGTACATGCGGCGCTTTTCACGCGCCACCTGCTCGCGATATGCCACCAGACGCCGGCACCGCGTGCAGCGCGTAATCTCGCCGGCGAGAATGTCCAGCCTGGCTGCCATCACGCGGCCGGCGTGAGAACGACTCGTTCCAGCTTCATCGGTTCCGCACCATCGCGGCCGGTCCTTTTCACGCGCACCATACGCTCGCCCGCTTTCAGCTCTATCTGTCCGATGCGCACCGGCTTGAAAACGTAGTCGCCCCCCGTGTTCTCCACCTTCCCCGGCAAGTTGCTGGCGCCGGATTCCACGGTGAACTCCGCTCCGGCCTGCCCTTGGCCCGCGGCGTAGGAAAGGCGCACGTTGTACAGACCGTCGTAGGGTACTCGGACGATCCACGAAGGAACGTCCGCCGTTCGGGTCCAATTGGTCAGGAACACGTGGCCCAGCACGTTCTCCTTCTTCGCGCGCTGCCCCAGATTGCTTTCGATTTCAGCCGATTCCATGCCCAGCGTGATGACACGCCGCTGATCCGGCAGCAGGCTCCACGGCAGCGGATCGGGCGCGCCGTCGAGGGTCAGCACAACCACGCTCGCCACCTCGTCGGGCGGGTCCTTCGGAACCGAAATAACGATCTCGTTCCCTTCGCGGCGCACTGGAAGCGTGGAATTCGGGTCGGCCAGCAGTTTGGCGGAATGAACCAGATTGCGCAGGCCGGGAACGCGCAGCTTCCCGTCCGCCGGCCACTGAAACACGTGCAGGTATGCGACGTTGCCCTTCTGCGTGGCCCGGCCGAAGAAGGGCAGCCGCGGGAACGGGCTGGCTTTGGTCCCATAGATGGCCACGCTGTTCTGCCTCATCCACTCCCCCATGGCGTTCAGGCGGGTCACAAACTCGTCCTGAATGCGGCCGTCCGGCATGGGCCCGACGTTCAGCAGCAGGTTGCCGCCTTTGCTGGCCACCTCGATGAGCATGCGAATCAGATCGCGCGAGGTCTTGAACTCGGTTTCGTACTTGTTGTATCCCCAGCTCTCGGTATTGATGGTAGCGCAGGTTTCCCAGAGGACCGGACGGCCCGCGGCGTCGGTCATGCCGGTGGCCGGAACGAACTGCTCGGGGGTGCTGAAGTCGCCCTGATGCCGGGACGGGCCATTGAACAGGCGATTGTTGATCAGCGTGTTCGGCTGCAGGCCGCGGATCATCTCGTAGATCTCGTCCGAATGCATCTGGGCGCTGTTGTGCTCCCACTGGCCGTCGAACCACATCACCGCGACGTCGCCATAGCCGGAGAGCAGCTCCCGAATCTGCCGTTTCGCGAAATCGTCGATGTAGCGGTCCAGATCGGGGTGGGCATCCGGATTGGCCGGCTCCCATGCCCGCTTCGGCAGGTAATCGGGGTGATGCCAGTCCATGATCGAGTAGTAGAAGCCGAGGCGCATATCGTTGCGCTTCGCCGCGTCGGCCAGCATTTTCAGCGGATCCCTCTGGTATGGGGTCATGGCGATTCCATAGTCGCCCGCGCGGCTGTGAAACATGGCGAAGCCCTCGTGATGCTTGGAGGTGATCACCATGTACCGCGCACCGGCGTTCTTTGCCAGCTTCACCCACGCGCTCGGATCGTATTGAACCGGATTGAGCCGGCGCACGTACGTGTCGTATTCGGCTTGCGGAATATGAAACAACTCCCGCGCCCACTCGTTGCGGCCGATCACGGAGTAACCGCCCCAGTGGATGAACAGGCCGAATCGGGCATCTTCGAACCACTCGGTCCGCTGGTCTTCGGGCACCACCGCCTGCGAAGGCTGCGCGGAAGCGAGGCCGGCCGCGAAAGCCGCGGCCATCAGGAGATTTGTTGTTTTGGTTCCGATCATGGCCTGGTCAGAAGAAAGACTCCGCGTTACCGTTCACCGGAGCGGCCACGTGCTGCTCCTCGTGCTGGTCCTCGCGGGAGGGGATTCCGCCGGATCTCCACCGGCCTTTGCGGACGAACATGGCACTGCGGCGGTTCAGCAGGAAATCGGCGAACTGGCGATCCTCCCCGGGCAGATGCGTGCGAAGCCAGTTGCGCACGAAGTCCATGGTGTCGTAGGCGATGGGCAGAGATCCGGCGTGAAATGCCTGCACCAGGCTTTTCAGCTTCGCGCGGGCTACCTCATGGCTGCGCGAATGCGCATCCAGTTCGGGATAGTCGGACACAATCATCACCTGCTCCTCGGTTGCCAGTTGGTCATCGAGCGTAACCGCCAGGCGATCGAGAAAATCCGCGATGATGCCGGACGCCTTCCCGGCCACCATTGCTCGGTGGAGCTCGTCGGCAAAAGCCAGCAGCTCCACGTGTTGCGCATCCAGAAAATCGATGCCACACGTCCGGTATGTGACCGAGAACAGCCCCGTGGCCGTGCTGCGTTCCCCCATGTTCTGCTAATTACTGAATCGACCGGAATGGCGTCTTTCTTTAACCCTTTGTGCGGGCGCACACTATACTTCAGACATGAGCCGCGGGGCCGTATTCCTCGATCGGGATGGGGTATTGAATATGAAGCCGCCGCCGGGCGATTATGTCCGCCGTTGGAGCGAGTTCCGTCTGGTCCCCACCATCGCCGGCTGGATACGGTTATTCAATGTCCTGGATATGCCGGTGATTGTCGTGACCAACCAGAGAGGCGTCGCCCGCGGCTTGATGCGCCCCGAGGACGTGGAGGAGATCCACGCTAACATGGTGACGGAGCTGGCCGCCCTGGGCGCCCGCATCGACGACGTCTTTTACTGCCCGCACGACCGCGATGAGTGCGCCTGCCGCAAGCCGAAGACCGGCATGGTGGAGCAGGCACGGGAGAAGTGGGACATCGACCTTGCCGCCTCGCTCATGATCGGCGATTCCGACAAGGACGCCGAACTGGCCGCCCGTTGCGGCATGAAGTTCCTGCGGGTGGATGAAGGCCGGTTCGTGTGAGCGGTGGAGCGCCAGAATTGCGGAAAAACCTCTGATTCCAGCGGCACCGCGGCGCGTTACCCACGCCGCTGGCCAACGATAGAATAATGGATGAATGGGCGCGGGTCAGCGCATACGAGAACGTCGCGACGAGATCCTGCGGGTTGCCGCCTTCCATGGCGCGGGCAATGTCCTGCGTTTTGGCTCGGTGGCTCGCGGGGAAGACACGCCGGAAAGCGATGTGGACCTCCTTGTCGACGTGACCGGCGACACCACGCCATGGTTTCCGGGGAGCCTGATCGCTGACCTCGAGCAACTCCTGGGCCAGCGTGTTCAGGTGGTGATTCGGCGCTCGCTGAGTCCTCTGATCCGTGACGCCGTTCTGCGGGAAGCCGTGCCGCTGTGAAATCCCAGCGAGCGTACGTCGAGCATGTCGTTGAGTGCATTCGCAGAATCGCCGACGACTCCGCACCCGGCCGGGACGCCGTCTTTGCCTCGCGAACACTCCAGGACGCAATCGTTCGCAACCCTCAGGTACTCTGCGAGTCGACGCAGCGGATCGACGAGCTGCATAAACGGCGGAACCCTGAGATCAACTGGGCATCTATAGCCGGCATGCGGAACGTCCTCGTGCACGACTACTTCGAAGTGGACTTTGAGACGGTCTGGCTCGTCGTCACGCGCGATCTCTCTCTCCTCGAAAGGGCGATGGGCGCGATCCTGGCTGTGTTGGACGAGCCGCCTTAGGCCGATTGGCCCCCGAACGGCTCGCCCTGCCTCACTCCACCAAAATCGTCTTCAGCAATTCCTCGCCATCCAGATAGTTGGGGACGATCACCTGCGCGCCGGCCTGCCGCAGCCGGGCGCACTTCCATTCATCGATGGCCAGGCAATCCCCCTCATCCGTGGCCAGGCCCACGGCCAGACCGCCCGCCTCCCGCGTCAGGCCGATCTCGACGTTGCCGTCGCCGAAGCCGATCAGTTCCTCGCCCCCGGCGTGTCCCCGCTCGATCGCGCCGCGAATGAGACCCTCCTTGGAGAAATCGGGATCGGGCTGCGCGCCGTACACGCCGCCGTCGAAGTAGCGCGCAATATCGAGCAGCCGGGCCTCGTCCTGTAACTCGGGGTCGTCGGTGCCGCTGGCGAGGATCAGCGTCACGCCGCGCGCGCGCAATGCCTCCAGCAGAGCCCGCGTGCCGGGCACCAGATACTTGTCCGGCGGGGCCGCCCCGCCGCGAATCTCCTCCATGCGCGCCGCGGTGAGTTTGCCGAGCGCCGTCAGGAAGCGTTCCTTGTATTCGGCGGCATCCAGCTCCGGTCCGCCGCGTTCGTGCACCGCCGCCGCGAAAGCGCGGGTCTGCCAGATGGTGTCCTGGCCGGTGAAGCGCCAGATGAAATCCTCGAGGACCGCCCGCAACTCCGTCTCGCTCTCGCCGGTGGCCAGCGCCGTCAGGGCCGCCAGCATGGGTCCCATCATGATGTCCATCCAGCCGGCCCGGATGAGCGACACGGTCCCGTCGAAATCGAAAAAGGCGATCCGTGCCCGGCGGGCCACATTGCCCGCGGAAACCCTCAGGATCACCGCAACCAGACCGTGGTCAGCGCGATCACCGCGCCGGCCAGGCCCGAGACCAGGCCGCCCCACCAAAGGAACGGACGCTTGGAGAGAATGGCCAGCGAAGCGAGCACGATGGCAATTTCGAGAAAGACCTCGCCGATGTCCAGCCGCAGTGCCTGGTGATGGCGCAGATCGCGTTCGTGCTCGAAATCGGTGGCCTTCTCCGAGATCTCCTTGCCGTCGTTCTCATACTTGGCCACGTTGGCTTTATACTTCTGCGCCGCGTCGGGCGCTTTCACGGCGGCGAGGATATCGGCGACGAAGCCCGACTCGTAGCGCCGGATGGACTTGGCCTGATAGTACGCCCACTGATCGGACGCCTTCTGCTGGGCCATCAGTTCTTCGGTGGTGCAGAAGTGGCCGAGGACCGATACGACGGCCAGCGCGGCCGCGATCACCGCCATGGACGCGGCCACCCTCTTGTCAAATGGATCGTGCGCGTGCTCCGCGTGCTCTTGCAGTTCTTCTTCCGTGGACATGGTTCACGTTCGAGGGTAGCATAGCAATGCGAGAATAGGACGGCATGTCCGAGTCCAGATTTGACGAGCCGCGGCTGGCCCTCAACCGCATCTACACGCGCACGGGCGACGGCGGCTCCACGCGGCTCGCCGGCGGCCAGACGGTGCTCAAGGATTCGCGGCGCATTGAAGCGTACGGCACGGTGGACGAGTTGAACGCCTTCGTAGGCGCGGCCTGTCTTTCCGCCGAGGCCGAGCCCGCCCTGGCCGCGCTGGCGCGCACGCTGCGCCGAGTGCAGCACGAGCTGTTTAACCTCGGTTCCATTCTGGCGACGCTCCCCGAAGACGTGCACCCGAAGCAGGCGTGCGTCACCGATGCGGACATCGCGCAACTGGAACGCGATATCGATGCGGCCAACGCCGATCTGGAGCCGCTGCGTTCTTTCGTGCTGCCCGGCGGGACGCGCGCCAACTGCGACCTGCACATCGCCCGCACGGTGTGCCGCCGCGCCGAGCGCCTGCTGGTGGCCGCCGCGCGCGAGGAACAAGTCCCGCCGGAGGCCGTGCGCTACCTGAACCGGTTGAGCGATGCGCTGTTCGTCTGGAGCCGCTGGGCCAACCACGCGCTGGGCGTTTCCGAAGTGCTCTGGCAGCCGAACGAAGCGGCTTCCGGCATCAATACGCCTTAAGGAACTCCGCGATGCTCGGCTCTAGCACCTTTTTTTTGGCGATGCACACGTCGATACTCTCGAGTGCCTGGCGCAACGTCCTCTCTCCTCCGACGTAGCTCTTGATGCGGTCTCGGAAGAAGCTGTCCACCTCCTCGCGGTGCGTGGCGTCGCAGAAGGCATTGCCCGTAATGGGCAGGTAGGCGGCAAAATCGGCGTCCACTTCGCGCGGCAGGCCCGCCACCAGCGCATCGAGATTCGCGCGCACGAAATCGAACGGCAGATCGCGCGTCTCGGGGTACGCCAGGGGGCCGAAGAGAAATGCGAAGAACACCTGGCGCAGATCGAATTCCTTTGTCAGCAGCAGGTGCAGGGAGGCTTCGGCGAGGGTGCGGTCGCGGAAGGAACCGAGTGCGCTCAGAAGCCGGCCGCGGATGGCCGGATCCTTCTCCACCAGCGCCTGCTGGTGGAGAAGCTCCCACAAACCGCGATCGCCGAACTGCGCGGCCACGCTCAGCACAGGCGCCACCATGTCAGGCTCCACGCCGCTGCGGTCCTTCAGCCACTGGCGAGCCAGCGATTCGGCGCCGTCGATCAGGGTCTTGTCGTCTCCTTCCGCGGCCGCGAACGGGACCAGGTTCGAGCGCAGCAGCCGTGTCTGGTCGCCCTCATCCGCCTTCGAATGCCAGCCCAGCGCCTCGGCGCGTTTGCCGAAAACGCCGCGAAGATAGCGAGCGGCGTTGGGGCGCAGGTTGTCGGGAACCTCTGGTCCCTTCAGCCTGGAAGCTATCTCCATCGCCTGGTCCGCCACCTCGCTGTTCGGATCGCCGCTGAACTCGGGGACCAGCGCCAGCGCTCGTGCGGGCTGGACATCGCCGCTGCCCACCAGGGCATTCACATTGCCCAGCTCGCTCACTCGTTCGGCCACGTTCAACTCGCTGCCACCGTTCGCCAGCAAACCATCCAACAGCCCGCCTTCGTAGCGCACGCGATAGTACCCCACCGCCTCATCGTTGCCCAGCAGCCACACGGGGCATCCACGGGCATCGGCCAGCGCCGCGTCCTCATGCCCCGATGCGAGGAGAATCCGCTGCCCGTGCGTGCCGCTGCTATCGCGATAGCGGATGGCCACCGGAATCTGCCACGTGTGCTCCGCTGGGTCCACCGCGCCAATTGGCAACGAACGCTTCTGCGACAGATGCAGCAGCGGTTTCGCTCCGGAACAATCGAGATCCGCGGTGACCAGCGGGACGCCCGCCTGGTTGAGAAACGTGTTAAATGCAGCGGTCATGTCGACGCCCGATCCCTCGCTGACCGCGGCGAGAAACCCCGGCGTGGTGGCGGTCCGCCACTCATACTTCTTCAGGTAGGCCTGAACACCGCGGCGGAACGGCTCCGTCCCCGCGAAATGCTCGAACGTGCCCAGCACCGCCGCGCCTTTTTCGTAGGTGATGTCGTCAAAGGCGTTGGCAATGTCGCTATCCGATTCGATGGGCTGCACAATGCGCCGCGCCGAAACCAGACTGTCCATGTCCATCGACCGCAGCCGCGACTCCACCGCGGTGACGTTGGCCCGCCACTCCGGCTTCCATTCGCCCACCATCTTCCGTTCCATCCACGTGGCGAACGCCTCGTTAAGCCAGACGTCGTTCCACCACTCCATGGTCACCAGATCGCCAAACCACTGGTGCGCCATTTCGTGGGCCACGACAAAAGCGCATTCGCGTTGCCGGCGCATGGTATCGGTCGCCGCCTGGCCCAGCAGCAGGTCCTGGGGGTAGGTAATGAGTCCCGCGTTCTCCATGGCGAAGTTGGAGATGGGCATGGCGATGCTGTCCAGTTTCTCGTACGGATACGGCCGGCCGAAATACTTCTCCTCGAGCGTGAGCAATTGCGGAATGGCCTCGACGGCGAATTTCGCCCCCGCGGCGTGGCCGTGCGGCACAATCACACGCAGCGGCGTTTTGCCCACTCGTCCGGCGTCCACCGTCTCGAAATGGCCGGCGGCGAAGGCCACCAGATAGCTCGGCAGTGGCTTCGATTCGCTGAAGCGAACCGCCTTCATGCCATCGCTCTCGGGCGACTCCCCTTCCTCCGGCGTATTCGCGAAGGCGCTCGCGGCCGCCGGCACGTGCAGCGTGATCCGCCACGGGGTCTTAAACGAGGGCTGGTCGAAACACGGGAACGCGCGGCGGGCATCGCCGGTTTCGAACTGGCTGTACACGTACCACTCGCCATCCTCCTGGAGCGCGAACACGCCCGCGCTGCTGTTCTTACTCACCTTGCCGTCGTATTCGAAGCGCAGCGTACCGGCTCCGGAGATGGGACCATCGAACTGCAAAGCGATGAAGCCGTGCTGTTCCGCCGAAAGCACCGGGACAATCTCCCTGCCGCCCGCGCGAAACAGGGCCGAGGAGATCTTCAGGTCCGTGGAGTTCAGCCAAACCAGCGGCGTCGCCCCGGCAACCTGCACGTCAATCTCGGCCAAGCCGTGAAAGGAGTCGGCGCCGGGGGTGAGGGTCAGATCGATCCGGTATCGCTGCGGGACGACGCCGGTCCCCAGCATCAGTTTCGGCGCCTCGGGGACCGTCGCGCGAGCGGTCAGCGCCAGCGCCAAAGCGCCAATGACCAAGGCGGTCTTCCCGCGGACGTCAGGCGTGATCTGGAAAAGCTCGCGGCGGACAACCTGGGCCATGCGGACTATTGTACCGGTAGGGACACGCGGCGCCCGGCGCGTACTCGCTTCAGGAACGATGCCAGAGGGAGTCCCACCAGTTCCGCAAATGCCAGTGGCGGCCAGGACACTCCGGCCACGGCGCGAAGCTAATCGCTCCCGTGTCCTCCCGGACGAACAACGGCACCGGATCGCCGCCGGGATAAATCACCTGCACCACCACGCCATTGCCGCACGTCTGCACGAGGCCCAGTTTCGCCACCTGCGCGGCGGGATGGGCTTGCGGACCCCAGTCGTCGTAAAACTTCGGGTAGGCATACTCGCGGCACGGCGTCGCTTCCGTGCAGCCCCACATGAGATAAGCGTCCTGGTACTCGCCGTTGCGCAAGTGGCCGAGGAACGTGTTCACGATGCTCTCTTCGCGGTAGTTCCTGAACGTAAAGTAAACAATCACCGCCAGCAGCAGGACGGCCACGCCGATGACGATGCCGATCTTCCAGCGGTGCAGAACCTGCGCGCGATGCGCTTCCCCGGTGCCGTACGCCTCGAGATAACTGCCCATACCAGCTATTTAACAGGATACGCCTGATCGTACGCCGCCACGACCACGTCGGTAATATCCAGCCCCGCCTTGAAGAAGACCGTGTTCGCCGAATCGACCACCACATCGAGGCCGCGGTCGTCGGCGATCTTCTGGATCACCTGCTGCATGCGTTGCGCCGCGTGGTTGACGATATCCTGGCGGTCGCGGTCCACGTCGTCGCGGAGGTCCTGATCCTTGCGCTGCAGTTGCCGTTCCTTGAACTGGCCCTCCGAGCGCGCCTGCTGTTCGGCGCCCGGACTGAGCTTCCCGCTCCCGATCTGCTGCTGCAGAGTCGCCAAATCCGCCTGCAGTTTCTCGATCTCCGCCTGCCGCGGCTTGTACCTGGTGGTCACGTCCACGATGGCCTTCTTGATCTCGGCCGTTTGCGCGATGGCGCGCTGCATGTTCACGATTCCCACTTTCGTCTGTGCGGCGCCAATCCCAGCCGACGCGAGGGCGATTGCAAATACGGTTACGATACGTTTCATTTTTCGATGACTCCGAGAATCTCGTCTTCGCGCAGGATCAGGTACTCCTCGGCGCCGACCTTCGTTTCCGAGCCGGAGTACTTGCCGAACAGGATGCGGTCGCCGGCCTTCACATCCGGCGCCACGCGCGTGCCGTTTTCGAGCAGCTTTCCGCTGCCCACGGCGATCACTTCGGCCTGCTGCGGTTTTTCCTTGGCCGAATCGGGGATGATGATGCCCCCGCGAACCGTCTCTCCCTCGTCGATACGTTTGACCAGGATGCGATCATGAAGCGGACGAAGATTCATTGCCGTGTCTCTCCTGTTATGGAAATGAGTACCGGGGTTGCGGGCGTCCGCATAGGGAGACCCACCGATTGCAACTATAACACAGGGATGGGTGAGGCTTGATTGGCATTGGCCCCGGCTGGCGTTCCCCGACAGGGCGAAGGGAATATTATTAGCCATAGGGCCATGAAGCATGTCAGCGTCTCCGTAGCGCTCGTGTTGGTACTTGGCGCAGCATCCGCGACCAGTGAAACAAGGAAGCCTGCAGAGCAGGAGGCGGCTGATCTGATCCAGTTCTTCCGCGTTCAGAAAGACTGTCCAGTCGTCCCGGACCCGCCCTGCGACCAGGACCACCTCCAAAATCAGCCGGCAGCAATCAGGTTGGTGGAGTTGGGTGCTCCTGCCGTCCCGTTGGTCGAGGACGCGGTCGCGTCGATGGAGATGCGCCCCCGAGAGTCGCCTTTTGTCCACAATGCCTGGTGGTTGCTGCATGCGTACGCTCGCCTGAAAGGTCCGTCCGCGCTTCTCCTTCTGACGAAGATGGCGGGCAACCCCAACCTTGCAGACCTCGGATCGACGCTTGAAGACTCCATAGCGCTTTCGCTGGGACTCACCGCCTATGTGGAGAGCACCGTTGACCCTCCGGCGATTCTCGATCAACTAGAGCGCCGCGATGGTCTGAACCAGTTGATCTTCGCATGGGAGAACGGCGATCGGGACAGGCTTAAAGAGCATCTCGGTCCTCATGCAGGCGCTGCGTTGGACACCTTGCTGAAAGGCCAGAGTTGGCAGGACATGCGGCACGAGCTCTGGCGGGCCAGGACTGGACGGAGCGTGGCGGTGGGATACCGGTTTGAAGTTCCACCCCCATGGGCAGAACCGAAAGAACCTCTCGAACTTGAGGCGGAACGGAAGGTCCGGCGAGAGTCCGTGTCGCTTGCTGACGATGCTGTAATCGGCACGCTATTCACAAATGCCACAGGAGGCGAATGCGGAACGTACCGGATTACGTTCGCCGTCGTCGACTATGCCGAATCGGATTTTGTCGTCTACAAATCTCCTTTCGACGGTCGGCCCGACTTGAAGGTGCGCCAGTTTGTCGGCAAGTTCGAGGGCTTCGGACCGAGATATCTGGTCGACAACACCGATCTCGCCGACCTGCTCCGCTTAATCGGCGCCTGCGCCGAAAAGTAGCTCTCGGCATTGCTCACCCGCTCCTCCCGCCCGTTTCGCTATCCTAGTCTTATGTGTGGGATTGTTGGCTATATCGGCAGCCGCAAGGCGGTGCCCATCATCCTCGACGGCTTGCGGCGCCTCGAATACCGCGGTTACGATTCCGCCGGCCTGGCGGTGATGAATGGCGACGACCATCTCTCCATCCGCCGCGCCGAGGGCAAACTCCGCAACCTCGAAGAGGCCATCCGCATCAACCCCGTCGACGGGGCCTACGGCATCGGCCACACCCGCTGGGCCACCCACGGACGGCCCACCGAGGAAAACGCCCACCCGCACCGCGATTGCACCGGCGACATCGTGGTGGTGCACAACGGCATTGTCGAAAACTACATGGCGCTGAAAGAGCAATTGCTGCTGGAAGGCCATCGCTTCGTCACCGAGACGGATACCGAAGTAATCGCGCACCTGATCGAAAAGCACTTCGAGGGCAATCTGGAGGAGGCGGTGCGCCGCGCCGTCCGCCAGCTCAACGGCGTCTTCGCGCTGGCCGTCATCGCCAGCTCCGACCCCAACAAGATCATCGCCGCGCGCTCCGGCCCGCCCGTGGTGGTGGGGCTTGGCGAAGGCGAATACTTCGTGGCCTCCGACGTGCCCGCCATCCTCAGCCACACCCGCGACATGTTCTTCCTGGCCGATGGCGACATGGCGGTCCTCACG
>CAYVPZ010000009.1:0-21423 GCA_964453955.1 uncultured Solibacteraceae bacterium
TTGGTTTGTCTTCGGTAAAGCGAATGATATAGGGACGCGGCTCCACGCCGGGCAGCCGACCCAGCAGGCCCGCGATGCCGGTGCCCACCAGAACGGCGCCCAGCCACAGCGCCATCCAGCGGTTGAACCCGTAGGCGAACAGCCGGAACGTCAGCGGCCCGGGCGCCAGAAAGAACACGAAGATCCAGATGGGCCAGTGTGCCAGCCGGTAGTACGGCTTATTGCGTTCGCGGATCTTCCGCTCGCTGGCCAGCTCGGTCCGAACGTTGTAGGGCACAAATGCAAGCATAAGCGAATTTCGGGGACGTTCACCTCAATCCCCAATTACAGGTGATCCCCCTGGGGCGCTCGGGAGTTGCACTTAGTCCCTTCCAAGACCGGTCTACCGCCGTGCAGCCCCGCCGCTTCGCCGTCGATAGATACGTTATGGCGGCTGGCGATACGACTGCGGTGAAGAAGAATATGGTGGTGCTGCTGACGATTGCGTTCGTGATCGCGGTGGCGGCGACGGGCCTGTTCTACGGTCTGTTCGCGGACAAATTCAAGGACAACGGCAGCGCGGCTCCGAAGCAAACGGTGATGGTCGCGGCAAAAGCGCTCGAGCGGGGCGCGGTGCTCAAGCGCGAAGATCTTCGGCCGGTGGAAGTGCAGGGTCCGGCGGTGCTGCGCGGTGCGGTGACCAGCCCGGATCAGGCGGCGGGCAAGACACTGCTCACTTCGCTTGGCCAGGGCGCTCCGGTGCTGGAATCGGCGCTGGTGAGCGCGGGCGAGGCAGTTCCCGGCGTCGAGGAGGTCCCGCCGCGGATGCGCGCCGTTAGTTTGCACGTGGCGGAATCGGGGACTTTGCTCGCACTTCTGCGTCCCGGATCGCGCGTGGACATACAGGCCGTGGCCGATCGCGCCGGAGTCACCCAACTGCGCCGGGTGCTGCAGGATGTGGAGGTGCTGTCCACGGGTCCGGCCGAGCCCATGCCCGGACACGCTTTCCTGCCGCAGATCACCGTGCTGGTGCGGCCGGAGCAGGCGGATATTGCCGCGCTGGCCGACACCGGTTCACGCGTTCGCATCCTGCTGCGAAACCGCCAGGACCGTTCCGGCACGGCGGCGGCGCAACTCGATATGACCAGCCTGTTCCGTGGCCCGCTTCCGGCGCAGGAAGCGCCCGCGTCCGATCGCCCCGGCGCGTTCGCGGTGGCGGCTCTCGGGGAAACCTTGCAGGTGCGGATTCTTGCCGCCGCACCGGCCACGATGAAGCAGTTCGGTGTGGCCAGCTCGGTCTGGCGCGTGCTGGCTATGGGAGAGGGCGCGGGTGACCCGGCCGCCGGCGACGCGGAATTGTCCGTTTCCGAGGTGAACGTCGGCGGCACGGACACCACGGTGCGGGCGGGAACGCCCGATTGCAGCGTGCGTATTCGGCTCCGCCTCCGCCAGGAACTGGAGATCTCGCCGGAACTGATTTGGCGCGATGGCGACAGCACCAGGACGGCCAGCCTGGATGCGCGCGTGGACCCGGACGCCCCACACGGATTTGCCATCGCAGGCTTCAATGCGGCGCTGGCGGGGGTGCTGGCGCGGGCGTTTCCCGGCCGAAATCTCGAAGGGCGTGAGCTGCTGGTGACTATTGTTCCGCGGCGCACCCAACAGAAACAGGCAATAGCTCGCCGATGACCGCTATCTTTCTCGTTCTTATTTTTGCCGGCTGTTTCGCCGCGTTCGGCGCCACGCTGCTGATCGCGTCGCAGTTGCGCGCGGAACACGTCGCCCGGCGGGAGGATCCCGCGGCCGCCGCGGACGCCGGCCTGTTCCGCGACGATTCTCTCAGCACCATCTCGGTGTGGGCCCGCATTCTGGAACGCTTCGACTTTATCGATCTCCTGCAGCGGCACCTCGAGGAGGCCGGACTCAGCTGGTCGCCAGGGCGTCTGACGCTCTTGATGCTGCTCCTGGGCGCCGTGTCCATGGCTATGTTGTCGCGGCTTGCCTGGCTCCCCTTGTGGGCGGTTTTGCTGGCCGGAGCGGCCCTCACCGCGTCGCCGTATACCGTGGTTCTGCGCTTTCGAACGCGCCGCTTTGTGCGGTTCCAGGAGCATTTCCCGGATTCGCTCGATTCCCTGTCGCGGGCCATGCGCGCTGGGCACGCGCTGGCCACGGCCATGGACATCGTGGCCGCCGAAGCCGAGGAACCGGTGGCGGGCGAGTTGCGCCGCACTGTTGCCGAGGCGTCGTTGGGCGTTCCCTGGGAGCGCGCTCTGGCGCATCTCAGCGAACGCGTTCCGGTGGCGGACGTGGCCCTGTTCACCGCCGCCGTGCAGTTACAGGTGCGCAGCGGGGGCAAGCTCAGCGATGTGCTCGGCAAACTGGCCGAGGACATGCGCGAAAACGTGGCCCTGCGTGGGGAAGTGGCCGCGGTGGCCGCGCACGGCAAGCTGACCGGGGCAATTCTGACCGCTATGCCCTTCGCCATCGCCGCGATGATGATGATGGTCAACCCGTCGTACATGGCCACGCTGTTTGCGTTCCCCCTGGGGAAACATCTCATCTCCGCGGCGCTGGCGTTTCTGGTCCTCGGTCACCTTGCCATACGGCGCATCGTACACATACGGATGTGAACATGTTCGGGATTCTCATCGGGCTGTTTCTCTTTGTGATGGCGGCGGTCTGCGCGGGCGGCTGGTTCTGGATGGCGCGGCGCGAATCGGCGTCCCCGGCGAATTCCGCGCCGCCGCTGCCCGAGGCCCGCCAGGTTGCCCACAACCTTCTGCAAAGTCTGGGCAGCGCCCTACCGGCCGCGCACAAAACCGGGAATCCTTACCGAAGTAAGCTCACCGCCGCCGGGTACACGCGGGAATCCGCGCTGCAGGTATTCTACGGGTTGAAAATCGGGCTCTCGCTGCTGCTGGCGGTGGCGTGCACGCTGGCCAGCGCATCGCAACACGGTAGCGCTGTCGGGATGCTGGTTGGGGCGTTGTGTGGCGCAGGCTTCGGTTTCCTTCTGCCGGATCGCCTGCTGAAAGCACGCATCACGGCGCGGATGGACCGGCTGCGCGCCGGCATTCCCACGGCTTTGGACCTGCTCACGCTGTCGGTGGAGGCCGGCCAGGGGCTCGATGTGGCACTGCTCGAGACCGCGCGCGGCCTCTCGGTCACCTGCCCCGATCTCAGCCGCGAATTGTGGCAGGCGCACCTCGAAATGCGCGCCAACAAAGCGCGCCAGGAGGTTTTGCGCCGGATCGTCGAGCGAAATCGGGAACCGGAACTGCGCAAGCTGGTCGGTGTGCTCATCGACGCCGACCGCTTTGGAGCCGGCCTGGGACCGGCCCTGCGCACGCATTCCAAATACCTGCGCACGCGCCTCCGCCAGCAGGCTCAGGCCTCGGCGCGCAAAGTCGGCGTGAAGCTGATCTTCCCCGTCTTTTTCCTGATTTTCCCGTCGGTTTTGCTGGTGACGCTCGGACCGGCGTGCATCATGGTGTACCGCCAGATGCAAACCATGCTCAACAGCGGGCCTCGCTGATTAGATGAGTTCACGCAGCCACACTGCGCGAAATCACCCGGAATAGCCGGCTTCCCCAACATAACTCCAAGTAAACACGGGGTCGGGATATGGCAACGCCCGTGCGCTTTGCTCTGTTTCAACAAGGGTCCTGAGAAGCGGGCGGGCAGGAAGGCAGGGGTGTACATGCACACCGTGGAATGCGCCACGGACCGGGTCTTGCGAGAAACCATTCACAGGGAGATCGAACGAGACCCGGAAGTCCTTACCAGGGACATTCACGTAGCGGTGGAAGATGGCGTGGTCACGTTGACCGGCTTCGCCCATAGCTACTTCGAAAAGCTGGCCGCGGAAGAGGACGCGAAACGCACTGCGGGAGTTCTCGGAATCGCCAACGACATCGCGGTGCATCTGGGGACCGCGCGCACCGATCCTGAAATCGCTCGCGAGGCGGTGAGGGCGCTGCGCATCGATCCCGGCGTCCCCCAGAACGAAATCAAGGTCACGGTCCGAAACGGGCACCTGACCATCCATGGCACGGTGGACCACTACTCGCAACAGCGCGCGGTCGAGCAGGTGGTAGCCCGCGTGCCGGGCCTCAAGGGCATCACCAATTCGATTGAGATTCGTCCGGTCGCCGCCGCCGGGGAAGTGGAGTCGCGCGTCGCTGCGGCCCTGCGCGCACAGGGGGCCACGCACATTTCCGTGGCCGCGCTAAAGGGCACGGTCACGTTGCGCGGCCGCGTCCGTTCCGGGACGGAAAAGATCGAGGCCGAACGCGCCGCCTGGGCCACTCCCGGCGTCTGTTTCGTAGAGAATCTGATCGCCGTCGAACACTGAAGGCCAGGCCCGGCGTCAGGGCCTGGTGCATCCTAACAATGTGAGCCCGTTTTCGATCGTCAACGCGCCGCAGGTGCGCGACCCCGTCTGTGGCATGACGGTGGACCCCGCGCGGGCGATCGCCGCCTTCGAGTACGATCATCGTCTTTACCACTTCTGCGCGCTCTCCTGCTTCGCAAAGTTCCGCGCCGATCCGCCGCGATACCTCGCCCCCCAGGACCTGGACGCTTCGCCCACGTCCGCGATGCCCAGTGCCGTCGACTACACCTGCCCCATGCATCCCGAGATCGTCCAGCGCGGTCCGGGCGCGTGCCCCCTCTGCGGCATGGCGCGCGAGCCCAAAACGGCCAGCCTCACCGAAGAGGCCAACCCCGAACTTGCCGGCATGACCCGGCGCTTTCGCATTGCCGCCGTCATCACCGCGCCCCTGCTGATCCTCGCCATGGCGGAGATGTTCTCCATGCGCTGGCGCACGCCCGTCTGGGTGCAACTTCTGCTGGCCACCCCGGTGGTGTTATGGTGCGGCTGGCCCATTTTCGAGCGCGCGCGGGCATCGCTCGCGCACCGCAGCCCCAACATGTTCACGCTGATCGGCATGGGCGCGGGCGCGGCGTACGTGTACAGCCTGGCGGCCACGGTCGCCGCACGCTGGCTGCCCGGCGCGGCCGTCTACTACGAGCCCGCGGCGGTGATTGTCACGTTGGTCTTGCTCGGCCAGGTGCTGGAGTTGCGCGCGCGCAGCCGCACCAGTCAGGCCGTCCGGGCGCTGCTGGAACTGGCGCCGAAGACCGCGCGCCTGGTGTGGAACGGCCGCGAGGCGGACATCCCTCTGGAGCTGGTGCGCGCCGGCGATCTGCTGCGCGTGCGCCCGGGCGAGCGCATCCCCGCGGACGGAACGGTGCTGGAGGGCGCGGGTTTCGTCGACGAGGCGATGATCACCGGGGAGCCCGTGCCCGTGGAAAAAAGCGTGGGGGACCGGCTCACCGCAGGCACGCTGAATGGCGCCGGCGGCGGGTTCCTGATGCGAACCGAGCGCGCCGGCGACGACACGCTGCTGGCGCACATTGTGCGCATGGTGAGCGAGGCCCAGCGCAGCCGCGCCCCCATCCAGGGCGTGGCCGACGTCACCGCGGCCTGGTTCGTGCCCGCCGTGCTGGCCGCCGCCGTCCTCACTTTTGCCGCGTGGATGTTGTGGGGGCCGCGGCCCGCGCTGGCGTACGCTTTCGTGAACGCGGTGGCGGTGCTGATTATCGCCTGTCCCTGCGCGCTGGGCCTGGCCACGCCCATGTCCATCATGGTGGGCACCGGCCGGGGCGCGGCCGAGGGCGTGCTCATCCGCAACGGCGAAGCTCTGGAGCGCCTCGAAAAAGTGGACACGGTGGTGGTGGACAAAACCGGGACGCTGACCGAGGGGCGTCCCGAGCTGGCCGGCGTTGTGGATGGGGAGCTGCTGCGCCTCGCGGCGAGTCTCGAACAGGCCAGCGAGCACCCCATCGCTCACGCGATTGTGACGGCCGCGCGCGAACGCGGGCTGGATCTGGCGCCGCCCGTGGAGTTTCGATCGCTGGCCGGGCGAGGCATCACCGGCGTGGTGGATGGGCGGGCGGTGATGATTGGCAACGCGGGTTTGGTAGGTGAAGGGGCGCTGGCCGCACAGGCCGAGCTGCGCCGGAGCGAAGGCCAGACGGTGATGTTCGTTGCCGTGGACGGCCGCGCGGCGGGGCTGCTGGGCGTCACCGATCCGATCAAAGCCACCACCGCGGAGGCTCTGAGGCAGCTTGCCGCGTTGCGCGTTCACGTGGTCATGGTGACCGGCGACAACCGCGTGACCGCCGAAAGGGTGGCCCGGCAACTGGGCATTTCCGACGTCCACGCCGGGGTCCTGCCCGAGAACAAGCACGAGATCGTGCGCCGTTTGCAGCAACAGGGCCACCGGGTGGCCATGGCCGGGGACGGCATCAACGACGCACCGGCGCTGGCCCAGGCCGACGTGGGCATCGCCATGGGCACGGGCGCGGACGTGGCCATCGAAAGCGCCGGGGTGACGCTGGTGAAGGGCGACCTGCGCGGCGTGGCCAAAGCCCTGCACCTGAGCCGCGCCACCATGCGCAATATCCGCCAGAACCTGTTCTTCGCTTTCTGCTACAACCTGCTGGGGATTCCCATCGCCGCGGGCGTGTTGTATCCGGCGTTCGGCCTGCTGCTGAATCCGATGATCGCCGCCGCGGCCATGACGTTCAGCTCCGTCTCGGTGATCTCCAACGCGTTAAGGCTGCGGAATGTGCGGCTGTAGCCGCCTGGCGGGTCGTCCAGGGTAAAACACCTATATCATCGGCGGCCGGGCCTGCCGAATTACCTGGTATGAGGCTTGCCTTTTTGACCCTTTGCATTCTCACCCTCGCTCTCGTAGCGGCCCCCTCGGTGTTCGCGCAGGGCGCCGTTCCCAGCCAATTCAGCTTTGCCGAACCGGCTCAGTTCACCGACGTGAGCTGCATCGGGGACGCCGACAGCAAACCGGCCAAAGGCCTGCTGAATTTCGATCCCGCGTCGCAAGTGCAGTGTGAGGCGGCCGAGGGCGCCGGATTCACCATTCCTTATGCCTCGGTAACCAGGCTCGTCCTCCATCAATCGGATAAGCCGGAAAAGACCGATACCAGCAGCCGGTTCAGCTTCCACGAACTCCTGCCGCACCGCGACATACTGAAGACGGCGCTGGTAACGGACCGCTATCTGACCATCTACTTCAACGACAAGGATGGGCACGCCCGGTCGTCGGTGGTTCGCCTGGAAAACAGGAACTGGCCGATGCTGCTGGCGGTTGCGGAGAACAAGACCGGCCGCCGGGTGGAGCGCAACGACAAAGGCGAGAACTGGAAGTTCAGCGGAAACTGGTAGAATCCCGGGCGCCTGCACGGCGCGGCCCCCCAACCGGCGGACTATGATGGATTGGTGAAGCTTATCGGGGCGCCCATCATCCTCGCCTTGATTTGGCTTGTCCTGCCAGCCGCCGCTCAGGTGAAGATCACGGCGGGACCGGAGACGATGGCGGTCGAGATCGACGGCAAGCTTTTCACCGATTTCCACGTCGCCGGAGCCGAGGTCACCAAACCCTACCTGCACCCGTTGCGCGCCGCCAGCGGCACGTATGTCACACGCATGTGGCCCATGGAGGAGGTCCCCGACGAGCAGGGAACGAAGAAGGACCACAAGCATCAGCGCGGGCTATGGTTCGGCCATGAAGACGTGAACAGCGTGGATTTCTGGAACAACGAAGCTTCTTACACGACCCCGAACCGCGGCCGCATCGTTTTTCGGAAGGCCGGCACAATCACCGGCGGGAAAGACAAAGGAACGCTGGCGGCGACGTTCGAGTGGACCGGCCCCACCGGCGAAGCGCTGGTTCGGGAAGATCGGGTAATGACCTTCTATTCCGGCCCCGCGCTGCGCGTCATCGATTTCGATATCACCCTCACCGCCCTTCGCGAAGTCACCTTCGGCGACAAGAAAGACGGCCTGTTTGGCATTCGCCTGCGGCCCGCCCTGCAGGAGGACACCGGTTCGGGCCGCATCAGCAATGCCGATGGACTGGCCGGCGAGAAGCAGGTGTGGGGCAAGCCGTCCGACTGGTGCGATTATTCCGGCCGGATTGGCGGTGAAGAACTCGGGATTGCGATTCTGGACCACCCCGAAAACCCGCGGCATCCGGCGCGCTGGCACGCCCGCGCCTACGGCCTGTTCGCGGAGAACCCGTTCGGCCTCGCGGTGTTCACGAACAATGCGTCGAAGAACGGCGCTATTTCGCTTCAGCCGGGCCGGACCCTCCGCTTCCGCTATCGCGTGATCGTTCACCCGGGCGACGCGAAGTCCGCGGACGTCGCGGGTTTGTGGATGAAATACGCGGCCGCGCAATAGATCGCGGGAACAAACCGGTAATCTCCACCGTATCCCGCAGGCATGAAAGCTCTGCGAAAGCTCTTTCTGATCTCTTCCGCCGTGCTCGGCGTCGTGGCTCTCTCGGCGTCTTCCAAACCGGATTTCACCGGTACGTGGAAACTCAACGTGGAAAAGTCCGATCTGGGTGGCGCTCCGATCACCGAGCTGGTTGCCCAGATCCAATACAAGGATCCGGAGTTCAAGTACACCGCGAAGGCCGCGGTCGGCGGGCAGGCCTTCGAGGAGACGGAGACGTTCAGGACCGACGGCAAGCCCAGCCAGGATTCCCGCGGCGGCTCGATGACGGCGCACTGGGATGGTATGGCGCTGGTGGTCGAAGTCACGGCTCCGGATGGGAGTCCGGGGTACACGTCACGCATGACTCTGTCCGAGGACGGAAAAACCGCTACTCGCGATTACCTGCCGAAGGGCGAACAGGACCAGCCACGGCACGAGGTCTACGACAAACAGTAAGGCACAGCCTCGAGCCGACGCGCGTAACTTAACCCGCCCTGGTTGTTATGCGAGGGGCTTGCGGAGAAGAACGACGAGAAGTGGCGGATCGGTGGTCATACTGGTAGTCGTCATCGCCTGAGAGAATCCTTGACGCCATCGAATATTCGCGCCCTGCCGGTTCCACGTACGCACGTCGTCTCCCTCCCTGCAGATATTCCATTGGTGTAGTCCACGGTACGATTCATTCTCGCCCTCGTTCTCGCGAGTAATGATACGTACCAGTCCCCCGGGCCTGGCCACCGCCAGCATCTGATGGACTGCCCGGATCGGGTCGTAGAAATGGTCCAAAGCGTTCGCGCAATTCGCAGCGTCGAAGTAGCCGCTGGGAAACGCCTAGGTCAGTCGTTCACCGTGCATGGGGAGTGTCCGGATCGGCGGCGAAATCCCGGCCTCGTGCAGAAGAATGTCGTAATCCGCGGCAAGCGCGTTCGCGCCCAGCGTAGTGAGCGGTCCCGCACCCACATCCAAAATGTGTATCACCGGGCCGGCACTGTCGAGGATCGGATCGATGAGACCGGGATCGGCGGAACCGGGAGAAAGGCGCGCAATTCGGTGGTCCGTAGTCAGCCAATACCGCCAGAACTCGGCTTCCTCCGGCAGGGCACGGCTCCAGACGTCATGTGCGGCCATCAGCCACGGATCGTACCACCCTTCATCAACTTTTCGGCCGGCATATGCTGGGTACAGCGCTGTCTCGTCTCGCTCTCGCAGTGACGAACAAATCCAATCAGTCCGCGGTTAGACGATCCGTACATAATATGGATGCACGATGGGCCTGCCTCGCCCTCTGCCTGTTGCTACTTCCAACCTTAATCCTGGTCTTCCTGGACCGGCGGGCCTGGCCGTGGGACGAGGCGTTCTACGGAACCTTTTCGGTTTCTTTATTTCACGTTCTGGTACACTCGCCGCTCGCCTGGCCGTCGGCAATGTTGCACGCGCTCGGCGACCGGCCGCCCATGATCGCCTGGCTTGGCCAGCTCTTCGTGCCGCTGGGCTACCGAGTCCCTTTATTCCAGTCCGCCCTTCTGCTCCTCACATGGATCGCCCAGGCCACCTCCGTTGTGGTGCTTTTCCTGGCTCTCCGCAAAATGTTCCAGGAAACTCCGCCGGCGTTGTTGGCATCCGCGATCATGGCCACGGGGCCGCTATTCACGGCGTTAACCACCCGCTTCTTCGTGGAACCGCTGCAGGTGCTCAGTATCGTCTGGTTGTTTGCGCTGACGGCGTACCAGCGGCGGATGAGCCGTCCGGTCCTGTTCCTGCAGGCAACGGCGGCGGTCGCATTCGGATTGCTGGTGAAGACCTCGACGCCGCTGTTCGCTTTCCCAATTGGTTTGTTCCTGATTGGGGCGTCCATCCGTAGAGGGCCTGCCCCGGCCGCGCCTTCCTGGACGAGCCGCGGAATCTCTTGTATGAGCCTTGCCGGCGCTGCGCTTATGGCCTCGGGCGCGTTTGGATGGTATGCGATTAACCACCGGGCGGCCGTGCAGCATGTTATTGAGGCCTCGTCGGGCACTCTTGCCCTGTATTACGGGAGTCAGGGGAGCCTGCTGACCAAGGTTTCATTCTGGCTGACTCACTTTCAGAGAAGTTATTTTTGTCTTCCGTTGTCTATCGCGGCGATTCTGCTGGCGCCGCGCGCGATCGCCGTCCGCTTGCGGCACACGGGCGGCTGGCGGCGCGTGGATCTACTCGGCTTACTATCGGTAGTCTGGATTGCCGTTGTTTTGCTGCTGTTCTCCTGCAATGTCAATGAGGACATACGCTATCTGCTGGGGCTGGCCCCTTACGTCGCGTTCGCCTTGTGCTGGCTCGCCGCGCACCTCGAATCGCGCATTTTGTTAATCGCCCTGGGGCTTGGTTGCCTTGGGCAGTTTATTGTTGTAACGGCGCAGGACTACGGTCTTATGGCGTCGCAAGGGCGCCTCAGCGATTATCTCCAACCCTACGTCCGCGACGAGCGGGCGTTGCGCGATTCCATATTCTGCGCCGCAAATACCGTGGAGAGCTCGCCGCAACACATCACCATAATAGGGACGCAATTGGCGGACTTCAACGCGGAGGGAGTGGGGTTTTATCACGCCGTGCTGCTCGGCGGGAACGGCACAAAGCCGTCTTATCCCGACTACCAGGGCCTGTCATTCCTGCGAACCACCGGATCCGAGTGGCGCCGGGTCCGGGAGGGCGATTACCGGTATTATGTTTACCGGAAACACGATCCCGCTCAGGACGCCGACGAATTCAACCGCTTGTCGAATCCCGTGTTTGCCCGGGTGGCAACCTCTTCCGAATTCCATTTTCGGCCGGATAAAAGCAACGATCGGGTGCTGGTATTTGAGAGGGGCCACGGCGGTCCACGATACACCGGGCTGTTCAAAGGCTTTCAAGGTGTCACCGCGGAGGGCAGTCTTCCATTTGGCCGGATGGAATCGCCCCAAATCGGCGATTTGGTGGAAGGGGCTCCGGCTTTGGCGGTGGCCGGATGGGCGGTATGCCCGTTCGGAATCGCTGCCATTGAGATTCAACTGGACGGCCGGCGCGTGGCGGACGCCAGCACCACTCGCCGGCCCGACGTCGAGAAACTCTTCCCAGGGCTGCCATCGACTGGTTATTCGGCCAGCTTGTCCACGGATTCCCTGCCAACCGGTGTCCATGAGGTGGCGGTGCTCGCTCATGCCCGGGATGGCGGTTCGCGGATGCTCTCGCGGGTTCCTCTCGTATTCGGAGTGTCCGGTTTTCAGGGCGTGAACCAGGAAGGTCGTCTTCCATTTGGTTGGCTGGAGTTGCCTGGAATTGGCGAGTCGGTGGAAGGCGGGGCAAACCTGCCCCTTGCCGGATGGGCGGCGTCCGCTTCGGGGATCGCCGCCATCGAGGTTCAACTGGATGGCCGGCGCGTTGCCGGCGTCACCACCAGGAGCCGGCCCGACGTGGAAAAGGCCTTTCCAAAGTCCCTGGCTACCGGGTATTCGGCTAGTCTGGCCACGAGTTCTCTGCCGGTTGGGACCCACGAGATCAAGGTGCTTGTGCATGCCCGGGATGGCGCGTCGCGAGTGCTTTCGAGGGTGCCTGTGGTGCTTAAGCCTTCCGGCCTGCAGGGCGTGAGCCCGGATGGCGATCTTCCTTTTGGCTTCCTGGATACGCCCCGCGTTGGCGATTCCGTGGAAGGTGGGGAGCCCCTGATGGTAGCCGGATGGGCGGCGGCCGCTTCAGGAGTTCCCACCATTGAGATTCAACTGGACGGCCGGCGCGCCGGCGGCGTCGCTACCATGAGCCGGCCGGACGTGGAAAGGGGCTTTCCACAGTTTCCATCCACCGGCTTTTCGGTTACTCTGCCCGCGAGTTCTCTGCCGGCCGGGCCCCACGAGATCACGGTGCTTGCACATGGCCGGAATGGCGCCGCGCGGGTGCTTGCCCGGGTTCCTGTTTCCACAGAAGCCGCTTCATCGAAGTGAGCGCTCCGCTTGCGCCGCCCACCGTTCGCCCTCTACGCTGGATGTTTCATGCTCAGAGCCGCGTTGTCCTTCCTCCTCCTCGGCGTCGCCCTTTGCGGGCAGGGCGTCGAATTCATCCGGGCCAATTACACCAGGCACGAATACCAGGTCCCCATGCGCGATGGCACGCGCCTGTTCACGGCCGTCTACGTTCCGAAGGACAGAGCGCAAACATGGCCCATCCTGCTGGAGCGCACGCCCTACAGCGTCGCTCCCTACGGCGAAGACAACTATCCGGACACGCTGGGGCCCTCCGAGCTGTTCGCCAAAGCGAAGTACATCTTCGTCTACCAGGACGTGCGCGGGCGCTACATGTCGGAGGGCGAGTTCGTGGACATGCGCCCCATCATCGAGAATAAGCGCGGCACGAGCGACGTCGACGAAAGCTCGGACACCTGGGACACCATCGAGTGGCTGCTCAAACACGTGTCGGGGAACAACGGAAAGGTGGGGCAGTGGGGCATTTCCTATCCCGGCTTTTACACCGCCGCCGGACTGGTCCACGCGCACCCGGCATTGCGGGCGTCGTCGCCGCAGGCGCCCATCACGGACTGGTTTATCGGCGACGACTTCCACCACAACGGCGCCTTCTGGCTGCCGCACGCCTTTGGCTTCTACTCGGATTTCGGGGTGCCCCGCCCGCAGCCGCTCACCAAATATCCGCCGCGCTCGTTCACCATCCCCGATACCGGGTACGAATTCTATCTCGACATGGGGGCGCTGCCCGCCGCCAACGACAAGTTCCTCAAGGGCCACATCGCCTTCTGGAACGAGCTGATGCAGCATGATACCTACGACGAATTCTGGCAGGCCCGCAACCTGCGTCCGCATCTGAAGAACATCCGGCCCGCGGTGCTCACGGTGGGCGGCTGGTTCGATGCCGAGGACCTGTTCGGAGCGCTGGAAACGTTCAAGAGCATCGAGAAGCAGGGCCACTCCGAAGCCAATGTGCTGGTAATGGGGCCGTGGTTTCACGGCGGCTGGGAACGCTCCGACGGCGACCGCCTGGGGTCCGTCCGCTTCAACTCCAAAACCTCCGAGTATTTCCGCGAGAGCGTGGAATTTCCCTTTTTCGAGTACTACCTGAAAGGCAAAGGCGAGCTGAATCTTCCTAAAGCGGTGGTGTTTGAGACGGGCACCAACGTGTGGCGCGCTTACGACGCCTGGCCGCCGAAGAACGCCGAGCCGCGCACGCTCTATCTGCACGCCAACGGTCTCCTTTCGTTCGATGCGCCGGCGGCCGGCGAGCCCTCCAGCTTCGACGAGTACGTGAGCGACCCCAACAGGCCCGTGCCCTTCATCTCCGAACAGGCCTCCGGCATGACCCGCGAGTACATGGTGGAAGACCAGCGTTTCGCGGCCACCCGCACCGACGTGCTCACCTGGGAAACCGAACCGCTCACCGGCGACATCACCTTCGCCGGACCGGTTTCGCCCAGCCTGCGCGTTTCCACCTCGGGCACCGACTCGGACTTCGTGGTGAAGCTCATCGACGTGTATCCAGCCGATGCGCCGAACCCCACGCCAAACCCGACGGCGGTGGTGATGGCCGGCTACCAGCAACTGGTGCGCGGCGAGGTGATGCGCGGGAAGTTCCGCGACAGCTACACCAGGCCGGAGCCGTTCATACCGGGTCAGGCGACGAAGATTGAATTCGCGATGCCCGACGTCAACCACACCTTCCGGCGCGGGCATCGCATCATGGTGCAGATTCAGAGCACGTGGTTCCCGCTGGTGGACCGCAATCCACAGCAGTTCCTGGACATCTACACCGCCAAGCCCGCGGACTTCCAGAAGGCCACCGAGCGCGTGTACCACAGCGCCGAGGAGCCGTCGGGGGTTGGGGTGGACGTGATTCGGTAAGGTGAAGGGAGTGAGGGAGAAAAGGGGCCAGACAAGGGCTAGACAAAACTGGCCCACGGGGATCGCCTTTGTGGCACACTGAACATACACCCTCCCCTTGGCGGATTGCGCGGTTTGGCTAGAACAAGATTAATAGGTTATGTTTGTTCAAGGACCCGGAGCGCGGGCCGATAAGAGACGGTATGCGACAACTACCGCTAATGGGCATACGCGACGAAGGTGGGAGGGCTGCTAGCGGAATGGCTTCAACACATATCAGGCTTCGACACCGCCCTATTGACCAAGCGCCACTGCCTGTTTGTACCCAGTTCAATAGCGCCGTGAGCCGCTTCCAAAAGGGCGATGCGTATGACCTTGTCGCCGAGCTGCCAGCTAACAGCATCGACCTGATAATCACCAGTCCCCCCTATTGGGGCCAGCGTAGCTATGGCCACGAACACAACTGGGACGTCCACCGCGAATGGAAAGCGAGCAACGGCGCGCCTCAGCAGTCACCGTCGTACCAGTGGTACCGCCAGCATGGTGGCATTCTTGGCCTTGAGCCTTACCCTAGCTGGTATGTGGACCATCTCATCGAGATCATGGAACGGGCAAAGCACTGCCTCCGTGACGGTGGCAGCGTCTGGATGAATATCGGAGACACTTACTTTGCTCGTTGGTCCAGTATTCGCGAAAACGGCAGGCAAGGGCTCGGGCAGAACCCGCGAGAGAGACGGAAGACGCCAATGGGCGGGTACCTGCAAGAGAAGCAATTACTGCTCATCCCAGCGCGATTTGCAATCGCCATGCAGGACGCGCGATGGATTCTCCGCAACGACGTAATCTGGTATAAACCGAACGTGCCACCCCGGCCGGAAAAGGACCGGCTACGCCTCGCTCACGAGCATTTCTTTCACTTCGTCAAACGGCCAAGAGGTGGCCGCGCCAAGTACTACTACAACCATTCAGCGGCTGAGCAATATGGTCACGATGTAGTGACCTACAACGTGCGATCAGGAGAGAACGGCCATACAGCGACCTTCCCAGAGGAGCTGATTGCTCCGCGCATTATCAGTTCATGTCCGCCGGACGGCTGGGTACTCGACCCGTTCTGCGGTACTGGCCGCGCGCTCTCCGTCGCGGTCCGAACGGGTCGCAACGCAATTGGCTTTGATCTTGAAAGCTCATTCCTGTCTTGATATATGCCAGACAGTGGAACGAGAGCCTTGGCCGCTTCAGAGACTGCCGTCAGCTACGTGAGCGAGTGGTACGGATACCGGGTGTACCCGGAAGTTGCCAATAGCCCTACTGCACTCGAAACGCAGCAAACGAAGACCTGTCCGTTTCTTTCCGATGTCATCGGCGAACGAAGGCTTTGCATAAAGAGCGCTGCCGCTAGTGGTATTTGCACGATCAGCAGTTGCAGCAACGGGCCCCGTCAAGACTGGCTCGTCTGCCCTTTTCGGGCATTCAGCCCTCTATTGCTCCATACAGCGGCGCTATACGTCCTTCCTGCCCCAGCCTCCTCTCCGCCGCTCATCATCCCGGCCCCCACGCTGGCTAAGGCGGAGGTGCGAACTGCAGTCGTACAGAAGCTGAGCGCTGGTGATCGGTGTATCGTTTATCTACAAAACAAACTCGGCGGCGAGATATCGCTTTCCCGCACAGACCGCTCACCGGAGCTGTCGTTCGATATTACGATGGTCGAACTTGCGCTCCTCAATTCCATCCCCGCGGTCGGTCGCTTCGGGATCCTTGAACTGCAGACCATGGATTTCCACGGCACCTACCGTGCCGTTGTGAAGAACCTCGAGGATTCGCTGAGACTTCACACAGACTCATTTCACTCGACACTTCAAATGAATCAGCAATGGCTTAGGGAAGGGATTGAAGGTCCGAATATCGCCAACGTATTCAAACGCACGTTCTACCAGATGATGTTGAAGTTCAAGATCGGCGCCTCGGATATCTGTTCGGGTTGCATTCTTGCGTTGCCGACCTCTGTTTGGCAAAGCTGGCAGCGGCACCTAGGAAGACCGGAACTTGTCTCTATTGCCGAAGGAGTTTACCGCCTGCAATTGCCCGGGCCTCACGAAGAATCCGAAGCCGTCCCAAACGCGTGGATCATTGTCTTCGATGTCGACGCGCGACCGAGCGATCATCCCAGTGCGCTCACAATCGAACAGGTCATTAGGACCAGCGCTGAGGCGCTGGCATACAGCGCATTCGAAGTGGCACCCGCGGCAGCCGTAGCCCAACAGGGGCCGGTCGCATCGATCACATCACAAATTCGCGTGCGCCTCGCCCAGTACTGGCCGGAGCTCGCGAGTGAGCTGCCCGGTACACGTAGGCGTCCCCGGACCCGTTGATATCGCCGTCCCCCCTCACGGCCGCACCGTCGCCGTGCGCTCCAGCTTGCCCCAGCCCACCAGCCGGCCCCGCATCGCGTACAGCACGGACTTGCCCAGCACGTAGTACATCAGTTGCCGATAATAAATGCGCTGCGGAAAGAGCAGCACAACATCCCACGCGGGCACGCCCTCCAGCGCGTAGGCCAGCAGCGCCGTGAGCAGCTCCAGCAGGAACAGGCCGAGGTAGTAGAGCAGCACGATGCGCCAGTTGCCGGCAAACAGCGCGATGATCATGGCCACCTCGGCGAACGGCGACAGCGCCGCCAGCAGCACCTGGAAGATCCAGATGCTGGGTAGCGCGACCATGCCCAGAAACCCGTAGGCCGGATTGAAGGTGGCGTCGCGGTGCTTCCACACGGCCTGCAGTGTCCCAAATGCCCAGCGAAAGCGCTGCTTCGCCAGACCGCTGGTCTTCTCCGGTGCCTCGGTCCATGCAATGGCCTGCTCATCGTAGCGAATCTCGTAGCCGAGCCGGCGGATGGAAAGGGTCAGGTCGGTGTCCTCGGCCAGCGTGTCGTGCCCGAATCCGCCCAGCGTTACGATCAGGTCCTTGCGCCATGCGCCCGCCGCGCCGGGAACCACGGTGATGGCGTTCAGCAGATCGAGCGCGCGCCGGTCCAGGTTGAAGCCCATGATGTATTCCAGCGCCTGAAAGCGCGTGATCAGCTTGTGCCGGTTGCCCACGCGGGCGTTGCCCGACACCGCCCCCACCCGCGCATCCGAGAAATGGCGCGCCAGCTTCTCGATGGTGCCGCGGCGGAAGATGGTGTCGGCGTCGAGGGCAATCAGAACGTTGTTGCGCGCCTGGCCAATGGCGTGGTTCAACGCGGCCGATTTGCCCGCGTTGGGATGGGTCAGAATCACCACGCGATCGTCCGTGCCGAAGTGCTCGTGCAGGACCGAAAGCGTGCGGTCTTTCGATCCGTCGTCCACTACCACCAGCTCCAGGTCGTCGTATCCGTTCTCGAGCACGGATCGCACGGTCTTCTCGATCACCTTATCTTCGTTGTACGCGGCGATGATCACCGACACCGGCGGGTGAAACTGCGGGTCGAACCGGCGCCGCCGGGCTTTGAACTTTTCCAGCACCGCCAGCGTGCCGTATGCGAGCGAACGAAGCAGCGTGAGATAGATGGCCACCAGGAAGAGAAGCCCCACCACCTTCTTGACGTTGCCTTTGGTGACCAGCGCGCCGCCTTCGATGCGCGCCACGCGCATCTCGCTCGCCGTGGGTACCGGCATCACCTCCGCGCGCGTTCGGCCCATGATGTCTTCGAGCGTGACAAACTGATAGCCCTTTCCGCGCAGCGTCTCGATCAGCGTGGGCAGGGCCTCGAGCGTGGCGTTGCGGTCTCCGCCGGCATCGTGCAGCAGGATCAGGTGATTGCTCTCCCCCTCCTCGGCGCCTTCCTCCAGTTCAGTGACCACCTCATTCACAATCCCGTCGGCAGTGCGCCCGTGCTCCCAGTCGCGCGGGTCAATGCTCTCGGCGATGGTGACGTAACCCTGTTGCTGGGCTTCCTCGATGGGCACGATTTCATCGGGCGTGGTGGGCTCGCTGTCGGCGTTGTAGGGAGGACGAAACAGGATGGTGCCGTGACCCAGCTCGCGCTCGATGATCCGCAATGTGGTGCTCAGCTCGATGCGCACGTGTTCGGGCGAGAGTTTGGCGATGTTCGGATGGTCGTAGGTATGATTGCCGATGGTGTGGCCTTCGCGGTACTCCCGCTGAATCAGGTCGACGTTCTCTTCGGCATTCACTCCCACCACGAAAAAGGTGGCCGGAACGTGTTTCGTACCCAGGATGTCGAGCACCCGCGGCGTGTATTCGGGCGAAGGACCGTCGTCGAAAGTGAGGCTGATCAGCTTGTCGTTAACGCCGCCGCTGCGGTCGATCACGTAGTAAGACGGGAACGATTCATAGCGCTCGAAGAAGTCGCCCGTATCCTTGTCCAGCCATACGTTGCGGCTGCCGTCGTGCGGCGTATCGACGATGCGCAGCACCTCGCCTTCGCCGTAACGGTTCGGTGAGGCGGCCGAGGTGAGCCGGAACAGCCGCCAGGCGTTGAAGCTGTCGTCCGGCCAGCGGGGCTGCTGCAGCACCGTCCACAGGCCGGGGTCTTCCGCTCCCAGCCGCCACACGGCCACGCCGCGAAACTCGGCGTCGGCGACGTCGGTGATCTGGTTCAGCGCGGTGGTTGCATCCAGAAACCATACTTCGTGCCGGTCGCCTCCGGCGGTGTAGCGCAGCACCGGGTTCTCGCTGTCGGTGTCCCAGACGATGGGCACTTTGTTCGCCTCGGCGGCGGCGATGGTGTCGCTGAACTTCACCTCGGTGCCACCCTTTGACCCGATCACCCAGTCGTACCCGTAAGCCCCGAAACCGATCACGGTCTTGCTCTTCGGCACAAGCTTCTGCAGCTTGCCAAGCTCGGCGTAAAACCAGCCTTCCGACGCCACCGGCCCCGGCGAGCTCGACTGGTAGTGTTCGTCGTAGACCATGGGCATCAGATAGTCGACGATCTCGCCCAGACGCCGCAGATCGTAGTTGTCGTCGTCGACGGGCACTGCCTGGGCGATCAGCAGTCCGGCGGGCTGCAATTTCGCGCGCAGCTCCTCCATGAATCGGATCATGGCGCCGCGGTCCGCTTCTTTGAGCTCCTCAAAATCCACGCAGACGCCCGCGAACTTGTGCTCTTCGAGGTTGCTGTAGATGTTGTCGATCAGGTTGTCGCGGGCGTCGGCGCTGTTGAGCGCGCGGTGCAGGTCGGCGGCCTGCCAGCCGTCCCGGTAGTTATTGATCTCGGCAAGGATGGGCAGATGGGCCCCAACGGCGATTTGCACCACGGTCTGGTCGGTGTTGTCGGACACATCGCCTTTGCCGTTCTCCAGCACCAGCCACTCCGGTATCAGGTGGGTGAGCTGCGAAAGGTGCAGGCGCAGCGAAGACATGCTGGCCTCGTCCCAGTTGACGTAGTAGCCAAACACCAGAGGCTGGCCCTCGTGAGGCGGCGCGGCCATGTGCGCGTGCACCATCGGATTGCCTTCGTTGCGGATGTACTTGATGGGGTGAGCGTGATATGGGATGTTGAGAGCCGCCTTCTCCCCGCGGATGATGCCGGGCACCTCGCCAAAATCGGCCAGATGCTGGACCTGCGGCAAACCCAGAGGAGGCAGTTGGGCATTGCTGAAAACGCTCAGCGCGAACACCAGCAGCAGCAGCACCACCAGCACGCCGGCCACGCCGAATGCCCGCCGGAAACGGCTCCAGCGGCGGCCGGTCGGGTCGTAAAAAACGAACGAGGTTCCCATTCTTCTACTTACATGTTAGATGTGAACATTCGCGGTTTCGCTACGTCCAGCCCGTTAAAGGGACTTAACTTTGCACGAAACGGACTGTGATAGCATCGCCTCGTACCTTCCGCTACTATGCCTTTGGAAACCCACAAGCTCTCTGTCGTCGAGAAGATCGGGTACGCGTTTGGCGATGGCGCCTCCAACCTGATCTGGATGACGTTTATCTATTTCCAGCTCAATTTCTACACCGACGTCTTCGGGCTCGCCGCCGGCGCCCTGGCGCTCATGCTGGTGATCACCCGCACCTGGGACATGTTCTTCGATGTATTCATCGGCACCATTGCCGACCGCACCCACACCCGCTGGGGCAAGTTCCGTCCGTATCTGCTCTGGATGGCCGTGCCCTTCGGGATTCTGAGCGTGGCCAGCTTCACTACGCCGTCCTTCGGTCCTTCCGGAAAGTTGGTGTACGCCTACGTGACGCTGTCGCTGATGATGGTGGTGTACTCGGCCATCAACGTTCCGTACTCCGCCCTCATGGGTGTGATTTCGCCGGATTCCCAGGAACGAACCAGCCTGTCGTCCTGGCGGTTCACCTTCGCCTTTCTGGGCGGCCTGGTGGTGCAATTCTCGACCTTGCGCATGGTCCAGTTTTTCGGGAAGGGAAACCGCGCCCTCGGATATGAGCTGGCCCTCAGCGTTTACGCGGTGGCCGCGGTGGTGCTGTTCCTCGCGGCCTTCGCCACCACCCGCGAGCGCGTACAACCGGTCCAGGAGCAGAACACTTCGCGTGCCCGCGATCTCCGCGATCTGCTGGCCAATACGCCCTGGCTCGTTTTGTGCGGGCTGGGTATCCTCACGGTTTGCTTCGTGGCCATTCGCGGCGCGGCCATCGTCTATTATTTCAAGTATTATGTCGGCGACGAAGTTGGGGCGGCCAGCTTCATGGTGGTCGGCTCCATCATGTCGGTGACGGGCACTTTCCTCATCCAGTTTGTAACTCCTCTTACGGGGAGGAGGAACGCCTTCATCGGGTGTATGTTGCTTTCCACGGTGGCTCTGGTCTTTTCCTACTGGGTGAAGCCCGGCCAGCTCATACTCTTGTACGCGTACAACATCGCGTACTGCTTGCTGACGGGGCCCACATCAGCCTTGCTTTGGGCCATGTTCGCGGATACGGCCGACTACTCGGAATGGCGGACCGGCCGGCGCGCCACCGGCCTCATTTACTCCGCTTCCGGAATGTCCAACAAGTTCGGCTGGGTGATTGGCGGCGCGCTGGCGGCCTCGCTGCTGGCGTTATATGGTTTCAAGGCCAATGTCGCGCAGACCGCGGAGGGGCAGCACGGCATCCGCCTGCTGATGGCCGTCGCGCCCGCCGTGGGAACGACGCTGGCCGGACTGGGCATGTTCTTCTACCGGCTGAATGAAGCAACCATGCAGAAAATTCAGGGCGAACTGGCCCTCATCCGGGCAAAGTGAGTCAGAGAATGAAATGCAATACGGATACTTCGACGACACTCATAAGGAATATGTAATTACCCGCCCCGATACGCCCAGGTCCTGGAGTAACTACCTCGGCAGCACCGAGTACGGCGCC
>CAYVPZ010000010.1:0-20960 GCA_964453955.1 uncultured Solibacteraceae bacterium
TCGAAACCGGCCGACAACCACGCAGACCAGCATCACCAGACCGCTTCCAAACATCGCCGAGAGCAGGTAGCCGAAGGCGGCGCTGCTGACAAACGGCGGAGCGTAGCGGGCAAACGGGGCGGTCCACAACGAGGAGAGGCGCGTCATTCCCTCGGGCGCCTGCGCGGGCGCCGGCTGATGGAAGGACGTGGCCGCGATCTCGTGACGGACGGAGGCGCTCGAGTAATCCGCGGCCGACCATTCTCCCCACGCCGAGCCGGCGGCCAGAATCCCCACCGGCGTGAGCGCCAGCAGCGCGGCGAGGCCCAGCCACAGCGGGCGCAGAGAGCGCGGGCCCCTGGCGACACGTTCGGCGGCGGCAACGCCGGGTCCCGCGGCGGCCGCCAGCAGCGAGGGATCGGAGGTCTGCAGCCAGGCCACCACGCCCGCCGACACAAACAATTCGGCAAACCCGGCGATGGTCAGGTGGCCGAGCATCATCGCGGGAATGGCCACGCCAAGCCCGTATGGGCAGTAGAGCGGCGCGCCCGCGGCGGTGTGATAGAGCCCCGGCTGAATGCCAAACTCGATGGCCGCCAGCAGCGCGGAAACGTTGATGGCCACGTAGCCGGCCAGGCCCGCCGCCATCACCCGGCGCAGCGAGACCAGCGGCGAGCGTCCGGCCAGCAGACGATACACCGCGTACGCCACCAGCGCCCCGGCGATGGCCATGTTGAAACAGTTGGCGCCGATGGCGGTGATGCCGCCGTCGCCGAAGAACAGGGCCTGAATCACGATGGCGATGGACACCGCCAGCATCGCCGCCCACGGCCCCAGCACCACGGTGGCCAGTCCGATGCCCACGGCGTGGCCGGTGGTGCCGCCGGGAAGCGGCAGGTTGAACATCATGATCACGAAGGAGAACGCGGCGAACAGCGACAGGCGTGGCACCAGGCGCGTGTGCAGCGCCTTGCGGACGCGCCGCAACGCCACATACCAGAAGGGCGTGGAACCGGCGTACATCACCGCACAGGTTGCCGGGCTGAGGTATCCGTCGGGTATGTGCATGCTGCCTGGCCCTTTCTAGTGTATTACGAGTTGCGTAATCGTAGCACTACTGCCCAGCCGCTGCCTGGCATCCCCGGCCTGCGGCCAGGCGAACGAAGGATTCAGCGCGAGGGCCCGTTCCAGCAACTCGCGGCCCGCGTCCGCTCTTCCACCGGCCATGGCGATGACGCCCGCATGATACAGGAACATCGGCTCTGGCGTGTGCATGGCCAACGCCTTCGCGCTGGCCTCTTCGGCCTCCTGCTGCTGGCCGCTTCGGAACAGCACCCAGCTCAGCGCATCGTACGTGTACACGTCCTTGCGGGTGGCCAGCTCCGCGCGCGCCAGCTCGACGGCGCGCTCGAGGCTTCGATTCTCGTCGGCAAAGTTCATGGCGAGCATGCGATTGCCCTTCTCGCCGTTTGCCTGGCCCAGTTTATCGATGACGTCGATGAGCTTCCGCTGCCGGTCCGCCTCGGGCGCGCGGCCCAGCCGGTCGTACAGGATGGCCAGGGCGTGAGCGTAATCGGGCAGCGGAATCACCGCCTGGGCTTTCCGGAAGTTGTCCACCGCCTTCTCGAATTCACCGGCGGCCGCGTACTCCCGGCCCAGCGCCGCCAGCGCGCGATGATAGCCGGGCAGGGTTGCGAGCGCTTTCTCATAGGCGGCGTGCGCGTCCTCCGTACGGCCGCTCTTGGAAAGCATGTCCCCGAACTCCACCAGACACCACGCCAGGTTTTCGTTGACCTGGCTTCCGGCCGCCACCGCCGTCGACATCCATGCCAGCGCCTCCGCGCCATTGCCGGTGACGAAGCGGTGCCACGCGACGCGGTTGTAGCTGGCCAGATTGGGGCCCAGCGCGAGCATGCGCTGGTAAGCCCGATTGGCTGCGTCATACTGTCCCATTTCCATCAGCGAGTCGCCGAGCAGGCCCCATGCTCCCGCGTCGCTGGGATTGCGCGCGGAAAGGTCGCGGGCCAGTTGCGCCGCTTTCGGAAAATTGTGGCGGTGCGTCTCGATCTCGGCGCTCAGCCGGATGCCGTCGTAGTTGCGCGGGTCGGCTGCAAGCATTCTGTCCACCAGGATGGCGGCGCGGTTCAGGTACTGGAAATCGGTGGTTTCGCGCAGCTTCTGAATGAATGCCGACGCCAGATCGCCCTCCACTTTGGGATCGTTTGGCGCGGCTTTGAGCTGCTTTTCGTACATCGCGATGCGCTCGTCCGCGCTGAGATGCGCCGCCGGAGGAACCACTGCCGCCGAACACAGGATGGAACAAAACAGGGCGAAATGTTTCATGATCTCCTCAGAGGAACCGCAGCGGTTGCACCCAGCCCGCTGAGACCGCGGTCATGGCCAGACCCAGCACAATCACCACCACCGCCGAGAAAACGGGAATCAGGCGGAACAGGGGCCGTTTCATGGCGTCCTGGCTCGCCGGCAGCAGATGCCTTGCGTAGATCACCAGGAAGCCCATCCCCATAAGAACCGCCGCCAGCCCGGTGCTGAACCCGACAAGGAGAAGCAGGCCCAGCCCCGGACGGCCCAGCGCGATGGCGCTCAACATCAGAATCAGCGCGGACGGGCATGGCACCAGCCCGCCGCTCACGCCCAGCGCGATCAGACTGCCGAGCGTGACCTTTCCCTCCACCATGTGGCTGTGCGCGTGGCCGCCGTGGCTGTGAACGTGCGGGTGGACGTGATTGTGTCCGTGACCGGCCGCCACCAGTTCATGCACCTCGGCATGCGAGTGCTCGTGATGGTGGGCCTCCCCGTGATCACGATTGTGATCGTGTCCGTGATTGTGTACGTGGCCATTGGCGTGGGCGTGATTGTGCCCGTGACCGGCCGCCACCAGCTCATGCTCCTCGGCATGCGAGTGCTCGTGATGATGGGGCGCTCCGTGATCGTGATTGTGCCCGGCCGCCACCAGTTCGGGCACTGCGGCGTGCACGTGTGGGTGCTCATGATGATGGTGGACGTGAGCGTGCCCGCCATCGAGCAGCGCCTTCGCGCGCCGGTAGAGCAACAGTGCGCCAACCGCCACGATGGAAAGCCCGGAAATCATTCCCAGGGCCGGCACAATCTTCTCTGGAATCACATACTGCTGGAAGAAAAGCACGCCCAGGCCAAGCAGGAACACCGTGAACGTGTGCGTGAAGGTGACCACGAAACCGAGCAGCCCGGCGTGCTTCAGCGTGCCTTTCGAGCCCACCAGATAAGCCGCGACAATGGTTTTGCCGTGGCCCGGGGACAGCGCGTGCATGGCGCCCAGCCCGATGGCGGCGAAGATGCCCAGCAGGGTCAGCCCCCACCCGATATCCCGCTGCCGCAACAGCCGCGACAGGTAATCGCCGCGAACCACGGTGCCCGGCGCCACCGGTTGCTGCTGTGAGAACGAGGGCTGGGGACGGGCTTCGGGAACCGGAGTGTCCACGGGCGCGCGCGTCGCCGCCACGGGATGCCAGGAGATTCGGGCCGCGAGATCCTGTGGCGGCGAAATGGCCGGGTCGGCGGGATAGTGGGTCAGGCCGCCGCTCAGATCGGCGGCGCTTTGTCCCACCACGATCTCCTTCCATCCCGCGCGGCCCGGGTAATTCCGGTCTTCGTACGCGACTTCTCCAGGCTCGGCCGTAGCGCTTGCCGCCATGCGGATGCGTAAGGTGGGCATGCCGCCCGCCCCCTCCGTGGGAGTAGCGGAAACGGAGGTGAGGCGCAACGGCAATCGCCGGCCGGCCTGAAGCAGGACGAGGTTGCCCAGCCACTCCCTGGCTTGCCGCCGGGATTCCTCGGTAAGGCGCGCCTGGTCCTTCCAATCTACCTGCCACTGGCCCAGCAGCTCGAAAGTGGGGATTTCCGCCAGATCCAGCACGTAGGTGACTTCCACCCCGCCGCCGCGTACGAACAGGCGCGAGTAGTGATTCACGCTGAAGTTGCCCATGGGGTGGGCAGCCAGCGTGATGGAGGCAACAACGAAGGTCAGCAGGGCGCTCCTCATGCCGGGAGTACGAGTTTCGGCGGCATTCGGATGTGCGGCTTGACAAATTCCATGATTCCGGGATACTAGAAATATAGAATGACTACACAGGAACAGGTCGCCCGCTTCGCCGACATGCTGGCGGCGATGGGAGCGGAGCCTCGGCTGAGGATTATCCGTCTGTTGCTCAGCGCCCACCCCGAGGGCCTGGTGGTGGGCGAGATTCAGGGGGAGCTGGGCATCCCTCCCTCCACGCTCTCGCACCATCTGGACAAGCTCCGCAACGAAGACCTGATTCGGGTCAAACGCGAGAGCACTTTCCTGCGCTACACCGCGAATGCCGAGGCGCTGGAGGACCTTCTTACCTTCCTGTACGCCGAGTGCTGCACGCGAAACAAGGCCGTCAGGCCGGAGACCATCGTGCAGGTTTGCACGACCCAGGGGGACTAATTCCATGGATGTGACGGAACTGGTGAAAGAGAGATACGGCGGCATCGCGTCGCGCGTCGTATCGGAAACTTCCGCCGCCGGCTGTGGCACCGCCTGCTGCGGATCGACCGGCGACCCGATCAGCCGCGAGCTTTACGAGGAATCGCAGAAGAGCGAGTTGCCGGTGGCTGCCGTGCTGGCGTCCCAGGGTTGCGGGAATCCGACGGCGCTCGCGGAGCTTCGGCCCGGCGAAACGGTGCTCGATCTGGGCAGCGGAGGAGGCATCGACGTCCTGCTGTCGGCGCGGCGGGTGTCGCCCGGAGGCAAGGCTTACGGCCTGGATATGACCGACCAGATGCTCGCGCTCGCCCGCGAGAATCAGCGGAAATCCGGCATCGAAAACGTCGAATTCCTGAAAGGCGAGATCGAAAACATCCCGCTGCCGGATCGCTCGGTGGATGTGGTGATTTCCAACTGCGTGATTAATCTGTCGGCGGACAAGGACCGGGTTCTGCGGGAGGCATTCCGCGTTCTCAGGCCGGGCGGGAGATTCGCGGTGTCGGACATCGTCACCCGCTGCGAGATTCCGCCCGAGATTCGCGACAACATGCGGCTGTGGGTGGACTGCGTGGCCGGCGCCATGGAGGAAAACGAGTATCGGGCGAAGCTGGCGGCGGCGGGCTTTGCAGACATCACCGTGGAACCCACCCGCATCTACAAAGCCGGGGATGCCCCGGCGCTGCCCGCGGAAGTGGCAGCGGCCGCGGCCCAGGTCCAGTTCATGAGCGCGTTTGTCCGGGCCACGCGGCCTCGCGATGCCGACGTTCAACCATGAGCAAAGAGCGGCTGTTGGTGCTGTGCACCGGAAACTCGGCCCGCAGCCAGATGGCGGAAGGGCTGTTTCGCCAGGCGGTCGGCGACCGGTTCGAGGTCTTCAGCGCCGGCACAAAACCAACTGCCCTGCGGCCGGAAGCGGTGGCCGTGATGCGGGAGGCCGGCATCGACATCTCCGCGCAGCGTTCGAAGTCCGTGGACGAGTTCCTCGGCCAGGAATTCCGCTACGTTGTCGCTGTTTGCGATAACGCCCGGGAGAGTTGCCCGGTTTTTCCAGGAATAGCCGAGCGCATCCACTGGAGCTTCGACGATCCCGCCTCGATCCGGGGCTCCCAGCCGGAGCTGGAAAGCGCGTTTCGTCGAGTGCGAGATCAGATTGCCGCGAAGATCAGGGACTTCGCGGTCAGCCCTGGGTCTTAGGGCAACTTACTGGATGGTGACGTGCGGCGAACTGCCCTGCGTGCGAAACTCGTACTGCTGGATTTCCATGGCGGCCATCCCCTGCTCGTAGCGAACGACGCGCCCACGGGCGACCAGCTTCAGGCTCACCTTGCTGTTCAACTGCGCGGGCCAGTTGATGGCCAGCTCGACACGCCGTCCCGGGAGCAGGATGTTATCGGTGGAGAACAAAATGCCGTTGCTGCTCATGTTGACGGTCTTGCCGGCGCCGGTCTCATCGCCATTCCGCTTGCTGAGGATCTTGTACCGCAAGTCGCGCTCGATGGGGAACCTGTCGGATGCGCGCCGTTCGTTGATCTCTTTTCTGTTCTTCACCTCGGCCTCATGTAGGTCCAATTTCGGTCATTGCGGGCGAACGGACAATAGTTGGTTCGTCACATTCCGAGGTGGTACGGTGAGGCGGCGCCCTGGTACCTTCGGCGTTCTAGTTTGGGCAAACGTCTTTCCTGGGACCGCGGGGGGTATGCGCCGGCCCCTCCCGCCCGGTCGCCGCATGTGCTAAAAGCTGGTTATGCCATTCACTCTACAAGGCCGGAGCGCGCTGGTGACCGGGGCGGGGCGGGGAATCGGCCTGGCCATCGCGAGCGAGCTGGCCGGGTGGGGCGCCTCGGTAATGATCGCGGATATCGACGAGGCTGCCGCGCGGGAAGCGGCCGTGACACTGGGTCCCTCGGCGAGGTTTCTGGCCGGCGACCTGACCTCGGCGGAGTTTCCAGGGAAGCTGGTGGACGCAACGCTCGAGGCTTTCGGCGGGCTGGACATTATTGTCAACAACGCGGGCTATACGTGGGACAACGTGATCCAGAAGACCACGGACGAGCAGTTTCAGGCCATGCTGGACATCCATATTGTGGCGCCGTTCCGGGTGCTCCGAGCCGCTTCCGGCTGGCTGCGGGAGGCCGCGAAGCGCGAGGCGGCGGAGGGCCGGCGAGTGATGCGCAAGGTGGTGAATATAACGTCCATCAGCGGGATCGACGGGAACCCGGGGCAGGCGGGCTACGCGTCCGGCAAGGCCGGGGTGGTAGGGCTGACCAAGACCATGGCGAAGGAATGGGGACGGTACAACGTCAACGTGAACGCGGTGGGGTTCGGGCTGATTGAGACGCGGCTGATCCAGCCGCTGGCGGGCGCGGCGGCCAGCATTGAGATGAAGGGGCGGCAGATCCCGGTGGGCGTGCAGCCGAGCGTGCTGGAGGCTGCCCGCGCCATGAACCCCCTGCGCCGTCTGGGCACGCCCGAAGAGGCCGCCCGCGCGGTGCTGTTCTTCTGCTCGCCGCTGTCGGACTATGTGACCGGCGAGGTGCTGGTGTGCAGCGGGGGGATGCACTTCTAAGTATCGCCGGGTATTCTGGGAAACTCCGGCATGCAGTCCCGCAGCGATGCCACACAGATTTCGGGCAGTTGTGCGTTTGGGCGCGTCCAGGAGAACAGGGCCTCCGCAGCCAGGCGGATAGCCGGGGCATCAACGCGCTGATCATGACGATAGTCCGTCACCTCGTCGACTTGTTCCGAATTCAGGCAGAGAATCCACGTCTCAACGTTTCTCTTCGGGATCAGATTGAGGATCGGCTCATCTCGTGTTCTGGGTGATTGGTCGGCATCACGAAGGGCACGTTCCAATTGTCGGCGCCGATCATCGGTCGAGCCCGTATCGGCGTCGATCATCGCAACCAGGCAGGCTCTTGTTCGGGTCATTTGTGATCGAATCGCCCGAACCTCTGAAGCATATCGCTCACGTACGAATTGCTCACCCGAGCCTTTCCCTTTGGGCACCATCTGAGCGCGAATGTTCTGGTGACCAAGCCGGTGCAGGTAGCGCCTCAGCAGAGCGTCCTGACGAAGGTCTTCGACGAGAAGTATGACTTTGGCGATTCTCTCACTCACCCGAGGACCACCCACGTGCGATCTGCTCCGATGGCGACAGAGATTGCCCGGCCTCTGGCACGTACTTGCGAACACGGGCGGGGCCGGAATCAGTGCGTTCGAAGACCAAGCCGATATCCGAGGCTAGGTAGTCGATCAGTTCAGGATGATGCGAAATCAATATAACCTGGCCGCCGTGGTCATCAATGTGATCGCGTAATTCCATGAGCCATGGCTGTATCTCTGGTAAAGCGATGTAATTCTCGGGCTCATCGAGGAACAGACATGCGCCGTCTTCCACAAGAAAGTCAAGCAGGGCGTACAGACAGATAAGGACACGCTGCCCGTCGGAGAGCTCTTCGAATCCGAAAGATATGCTGTGAGGCGGGCTGGAGGGAACCGTGAAACGCCCCTGGAGCGTTCGGAGATTGGCGCCTAGGGAGCGCAGATCCAGCGATTCAAAACCCGGAATGATCTTGAGCAGATGGTCCTGGAGCTTCGATGTGGAGTCCCCCCGTTCCTGGCTCACATGGCGGTACCAAGAGGCGAAGTTGGACATGTCCGGTGAGGGCTCCCGATCCTCACCTTCGGTGCGACTGGACATGGCACAGGGATTTGGTCGCAGGCATTGCAGTTTCTCGACCCAGTCGCGGAATCGCATCAGCTTTGTGTTTTCGCGCCTCCGCTGAATGGTGGCCAAGGCCGATCTGAACCAGTCGAATGGATAGGTGACGTTGTGCGCGTACTGGTCGTTAAACAGATGGACCTCTCCACCGACAAACTCAAACACTGATCGCTCGTCGCAAAGGACTATCTCGCGCTTGATGCGGGTTTTCGGGGGAGTTCCCCAGGTATCGAGTTCCAACCGAAAGCGGTAGCTCGCGCCAAGCTCTACTTGTAGCTCGAACGTTTGCTGCGGACGGGTGTCCCAGCGAGTGTGGCTAGATTCCGGGAACAAAGCATCAGGTGCCGCCTGACCGGTTATCAGCTGCTTCAGTGCGCTCAGGGCTTCCAACAGCGTCGACTTACCTGTACCGTTCAAACCGAGCAAGAGCTGTTGCGGTCCCAGATCGAGCTCGAAGTTCACCAGACAGCGGAAATTGTCGATGTAGACGTGCTTGAGCATGTCATCTCAATTCTAGCTTCACGCCTTATCGCGCGCGATGGACCCCACTGCGGCTTTCGTAGCGCGGAGATAGTCGGCGGGCGCCAGCAGCATTTGCGTCCCGCGCACCCCCGCCGACACCGAAATCACATCGAACAGCTCGATGGTCTCATCCGCCCAAACCGGGTACTCCTTCCTGCACCCGAGCACCGTCACGCCCCCGCGAATATACCCGGTCAGGTTCTGCACCTCCTTCAGCGGCGCCATCTCCACATACCGGTCGCCGGTCAGCCGCGCCAGCGCCTTCGCGTCCAGCTCCTGATTGGCCGGGATCACCGCCAGGTACACGCCGCCGCGGTCGCCGCGCACCACCAGGGTTTTGAACACCTGCTCGGGCGGCAGACCCACCTTGCGTGCCACCGATTCGGCCGACAGGTCGCCGGGGTCAACCGCATACTCCACCAGCCGGTAGCCAATCCCCATGGAGTCGAGAATGCGTGTAGCATTTGTCTTCATGCGCACCTGTTACTCGCAGGGTAACCTTTCGTCACCCGCGCGGTATTGAATATCGTGAGCAGCGTTACGGACACGGACCTTATGAACGAGGTCGGCCGCGGCCGCACCGCCGCGCTTGCCGAGCTGTTCGAACGTCATCACCGCCCGCTGTATCGCTTTTTCTTGCGGATGACCGGCGACGCCGGGCTGAGCGAGGACCTTGCCCAGGAGGTGTTTTTCCGGGTGTTGAAGTACAAGGACACCTTTCACCCGGACCGGCCCTTTCTGGCGTGGATGTACCAGATTGCGCGGAACCTGATGACCGACACCGCGCGGAAAAGGAAGTTCGAAGTGCTGCCGGGAGAATTCGAAGCGGTTTCCGAACACGATGGAGCCGAGGTTGAGCTGGCGCGGAGCCAGGAGATCAGGCTGCTGCGGCGGGCGCTGGCGTGTCTGCCGCTGGAGAAACGGGAAGTGCTGATCCTCAGCCGCTTCCAGAATCTCAAGTACGAGGAGATCGCGGCGCTGCTGGGGTGCGAAGTGAACACGGTGAAGGTTCGGGTTTACCGCGCGGTGCGCGCGCTGGGCCAGACCTACCGGCAACTGGCGGGAGAAAGGGCTGTATGAACTGCGACGACGCGAGGAAGTATTTCGTGGATGTGTGGCGCGGGGCCGGGGACGTCCCGGCGGAGTTGCACGACCATCTGGCCGGCTGCGCGGCGTGCCGCCAGGAGGTGGACGAACTGGGCCGGGTGTGGAATCGCCTGGAGGCGCTGCCCGAAGCGGAGCCTAGCCCGCGTCTGCGCCAGGAGTTTTATACGCGGCTCTCGAATTATCGGGAAGGGGGCCGGCGGATGAGTTTCGGGTGGCTGCACAGTCCGGCGTTTCAGGCCGTTGCGGCGGTGCTGATTCTGGCGGCGGGCGTGGGTATTGGGCGCTTCCCCGGGCGTGGGAACGACGCCACCGTGGCCCACCTGCAGGACGAAGTGACGGACATGAAACAGATGGTGGCCCTGGCGCTGTTGCGGGAGCAGTCGGCGGGCGAGCGGCTCAAGGGCGTGGACTGGGTGGTGCAGACGCCCGGCGCGGATCAGCAGGTGCTGGACGCGCTGATCGCCACCGCGAACCACGACACCAACGTCAACGTGCGCGTGGCCGCCATCGAGGCGCTGGGGCGGTTTACCGCTACTCCTTCGGTGCGGACGGCGCTGCCGAATTCGCTCAGCCGGCAGGATTCGCCGCTGGCGCAGATCGCCGTTCTCGACGAGATTGTGGAACTTCGCGAGCGCAGCGCGGCGCCGGTGATACAGAGCCTGATCACGCAGACGGATGTAAATCCGGAAGTGAAGCAGCACGCGCAGTGGGCGCTGCGGCAACTCGAATAGGGGGGAACTGGAATGAACAGGATTGTGGCGCCGATACTGGCCGTGCTGGGGCTGCTGTCCGCGTCGGCCGCCGAACAGAAGGAAGCCACGGAGAAGGTGTTCCACGGCGCGCGCGGTGGGCGGCTCACCATTGAGAACGTGACTGGACCGATCAGCGTGACCGCGGCCCCCGGCCCCGATGTGCGCGTCAGCATCGTAAAGACCGTCGAAGCGCGCACGGCGGAGGAACTCGCACGGGCGCAGAGCGAAGTGGTGCTGGAGTCCGGCCAGGAAGGCGCCGACGTGCGGCTGCACGTGAAGTACCCGTGCGAGCACGGTTGCTGTTGCGGGGGCTGGGACGACCGGCATTACTCGGTCCGTTATGAGTTTCGCGTGGAAGCGCCGGCGGGCATGACGCTGAAGCTGTCCACGGTGAACGATGGCGATGTCACGGTGCGCGGCGGCTTCGGGGATTTTGTGGTGAACAACGTCAACGGCAGTATCGAGATGTCGGATATCGCGGGATCGGGCGAGGCGCACACGGTGAACGGGAAGGTCCGGGTGGAGTTTGCGAAGAACCCGACCGGGCCTACTTCGTTTAAATCGATCAACGGCGAGCTGCGGGTTTCCTTCCAGCCGGGCCTTTCCGCCGACGTGCGGTTGAAGACCTTCAACGGGGAAGCCTGGACGGATTTCGACAGCACCATGCTGCCCGCGGAGGGCGGGCACTGGACCGGGAAGCTTTATTCGCGCGACGGCACGACGGGTATTCGCATCGGAGCCGGAGGACCGGTAATTAATTTCGACGCCTTAAACGGCAATATCTACATTCTTAATCGTGGAAAGAAGTCATGAAAAGCTCAGCGTTCGTCATGGCCGCCGCGCTGGCGGGTTTCGCCTTCGCGCAGGACGGCATCCGGATTCCGTTCAGCGATCCCTCACGGCCAGGCCGCGTGGTCGTGCATACGCTCAACGGGAATATTGTGGTGAAAGCCGGCCCGGCTGGAGCGGTCACCGTGGAGACGAAGGACATGCGCCGCCACAAGGAGCGTTCCGACGGATTGCATCGCATCCCCATGGAGCGGGGCATGCAGATGGAGGAGTCCGAGAACACGGTGACCGTCTCCTCGAACCCGCCCGGCGATACCGATCTGTTCGTCACGGTGCCGGCGGAAAACGCCTCGCTGAAGGTGAACTCGACCTCCGGCGACATCACCATCGACGGCGTTGGCGGCGATATCGAAGTGGACGCCACCAACGGGAAAGCCACGCTCAACAACATCTCCGGTTCGGCGGTGGCGCACTCGCTGAACGGCGGCGTCATCGCCACGTTTGTGCGGGTGGCGCGGGACAAGGCCATGTCGTTCAACTCGCTGAACGGCGACATCAACGTCACGCTGCCGGCGGACACCCGCGCGCGGCTGAAAATGAAGACCGACAACGGCGAATTGTACACCGATTTCGACGTCCAACTGGAGAGCACGGCGCCGCGGGTGGCCGAGGAAAACAACGGCAAACGCCACCGCATCAAACAGGACCACACCACCTACGGCACCATCAACGGCGGCGGCCCGGAGATGGAATTCACCAGCTTCAACGGGAATATCTATATTCGCAAGTGGAAGTGAGATTGGCCGCGGCCACTTTCCATCGTTAATTATTTAAGGAGCGCTCCCGAGCCGCTTGATTAACCCTCACGGCGAAGAGTCCGTTAAGTCCCGCAACGGCCAGGGGCCGGTCATGTACCGGCAAACATCCGTCACCCGCAACCTGGCGCAGAGGTGACTAGTATTCTCCACGCCTGGTGATCCGCCCCTCCGACGACTGAGCAACGGACTCTTGCCTGCAACATAACACCGTGTTCGCGGGGTGGCGCCGGGCGGGGGCGGTAAGTGATTGGAATCAGGAATAAGATCCTTCGTGGATCGCAGTCATCGGGTTTTCACGCAACCGAAACGGCATTCACACTTTCGAGTGATACTCTCCCACGAGGAGAGGTTGATGACTCGCAATCTGGCAGTGACTGCACTGTTTTTATTGGCCTTGTTCGCCATTCCGGCGGCGGCGCAGTTCGAGACCGCCGACGTGCTGGGCACCGTTCGCGACGCTTCGAACTCCGCCGTCGCCAACGTTGCCGTGACTCTTCTGGACGAAGAAACGGGGATCCAGACAAAAACGCAGACCGATGCAAATGGCGATTTCACGTTTCCGAATGTCAGGGTGGGGCGGTACACCGTCAGCGCGGAAGCGCCCGGTTTCTCGAAAGTGGTGGCGGCCGGCATCCGGGTGGACGTGGCCACCCGCCAGAGGGTGGACCTGACCATGCAGGTGGGACAGATCTCGCAATCTGTGGATGTGACCGGCGCCGCGTCGGCGCTGGAGACGGACTCGAGCGAACACGATCAGGTGATTGAGACCCAGCAAATCGTGGAACTGCCGCTCAACGGACGGCAGTATTCGAATCTGGCGCTGCTGGCGACGAATGTGCACATTTCGCCGATGGCCATCTCGTTCTCGCCGAGCGGCACGCCGCGCGAAGGCGCGTTCAACGTGAACGGCATGCGCAGCACCTATAACGATTTTCTGCTGGACGGCATGGACAACAATGCCTATTCGACCAGCAACCAGGGCTATTCGAACCAGGTGGTGCAACCGTCGCCGGACGCCGTGGCCGAGTTCAAGGTGATCACCAGCGACTTCGCCGCCGAATACGGGCGCGTGGGCGGGGGTGTGATCAACGTGGCCATGCGCTCCGGGACCAACGAATTTCATGGAACCGCCTACGAGTTTCTGCGAAATACCGATCTGAACGCGGACGGCTACCAGTTCAACCCGACGGTTTTCCATAAGCCGACGCTGCAGCGGAACCAGTTCGGCGCCACCCTGGGCGGTCCGCTCATTAAGAACAGGCTGTTCTTTTTCGTCGATTATGAAGGGCAGCGGCAATTACAGAACTACCTGAATTTCGATACGATACCGACGCTGAACGATCGCTCGGGAATCCTGCCGGTGACGGTGCGGGACCCGCTGACGGGCGAGGTATTCAAGGCCGGCACGCAGATTCCTATTGCCACCCTGAACCCGTTCGCGGCGCAGGTGCTGAACGCGCTGCCGGCGCCGGACAACAACGGGACATCGCGCTCCAACGACGACGAGGCGCTGCTCCCGCTGCGGGACTATTACGACAAGTACGATGCCAAGCTGGACGACCACTTGAGCGACAAGATGAGCCTGTTCCTGCGTTTCAGCCAGCGCAAGGATCTGCAGTATTATGGGCCGGACGTCACGGGGCCTTCGGGCGGGGGCGGCAACGGTCATATTCACGCCATACAGCAGCAGGCGGCGGCCGGCTACACCTGGACGCTGACCAGTTCGTCGCTGTTCGATTTCCGCTTCGCCTTCGATCACGTTCTGGCGGGCAAGGAACCCCCGTACGTGGGAGGCGCCAGAATGGCGGACCTGTATGGCGGCGGCTTTGCGGGCCTGCCCACGGGGACGAACCTGACGGGCGGGCTGGACTCGCAATCGGTGAGCGGATTCTCGGCGTTCGGGCGGCAGACCAGCAACCCGCAGTTTCAGAATCCCACCTCGTTCGATCCCAAGTTGAATTATTCCTGGGTGAAGGGGAAGCACGCGATCAAGGCGGGTTATGAATTCGTGGCCATTCGCACCGAAGTGCTGGACGTGAACCCGCTGTACGGCGCGGACACTTACTCGGGACAGTTCAGCAAGCCCACCTGCGCGCAACTGGGGGAACCGTCCGGCTGCAGCATCACGAGCGATTCCACCAGCTACAACCTGGCGGATTTCATCTTCGGCCTTCCGAGCTCGATTGGCCTGGGCAATGACGCGGTGACCAACCTGCGCCAGCACGTACACGCGCTTTACTTGCAGGACGACTACCGCGTGACGCCGAAACTCACGTTGAACGTGGGGCTGCGCTGGGAGTTCGCCACGCCGATCTGGGAGCGGGACAACCACTGGTCGGATTTCGATCCCACCACCGATACGATGGTGCAGGCGACCAACGGCAGTCTGTACAGCCGCACGCTGGTGCATCCCGACTACAACGACTGGGGGCCGCGGCTGGGCCTGGCCTACTCGGCGACGCCGACGACGGTGGTGCGCGCCGGGTACGGCATCAGCTACGCGTTCGAAAATCGGCCGGGCAGCGCGGAAGAGGGAATCAACGCTCCCTACGCCCTGTTCGGGGTGCTGAACCAGTCCATGCCCGGCGGAGTGCCGGGACCGGGCTTCCTGACCACGCAGAACAGCTTCTCGACGGGGATCGACAATCCGGCCAACTTCAATCCGGCCAACTCGAATGTCGATTACATTCCGGCCAACACGAAATGGCCGTACATGCAATCGTGGGTGTTCAGCATTCAGCACGAAATCGACAACAACACGATGTTCGAAGTGGCTTACAACGGAAATCACAGCCTGCGGCTGCCCATCATCGCCGATTACAACCAGGCCGCTCCGAACGCGCCCGGAGGAACGCTGGGAGTGCAGGCGCGCGAGCCGATACCCAGCTTCGGTCCGATCACCTGGCTGGATCCGGTGGGCGACAACGACTACAACGGTCTGTCGGCGCGGCTGGAACATCGCCTCGGGGGCGGGCTGTACTTCCTGAATTCGTTCACTTATTCGAAGGCGCTGGGCGATTCGGAGCAGGCGCTGGAGTATTTCGCCGGTTATTACGAAGCGAATGTGCAGAATATTTACAATCTTGCGGCGGAACGCGGGCCCTCCAGCTTCGATGTGACGTTGATTGACGTCACCAGCGTGGTGTATCAACTGCCTTTCGGCAAAGGGCGCCAGTATGGTTCCAGCCTGAACCCGGCGCTCGACGCGGTGCTGGGCGGATGGGAGCTGAATGGCATCAACACGGCGAACACGGGAACTCCGCTCAACGTGTTCTATGGTCCGAACACGTCGCAGGACGTAACCGGGCTTTCCAACGACTATCGCGGCGAGAACTTCCTGCGGCCGAACGTGCAGGGCACCGGGATCGATCAGATCCCCTCGCAGATGATCAACACGTATTTCGCCGGCTACACGTTCACCACGCCTCCGGTGAACGATCCGTTCGGGGATCTGGGCCGGAACGCGTTTCGCGCGCCGATTTTCGAGCAATGGGATCTGGCGGCGGACAAGAACTTCCGCTTCGGCGAAAGGTTCGGGCTGCAGTTCCGGTCGGAGTTTTTCAACGTGCTGAACCACACGAATTTCGGAGCGCCGAATACGACCACGACGTCGTCGGCGTTCGGAACGATTCGGACGACGTATCCGGCGCGGCAGATTCAGTTTGGGTTGAAGCTTACGTTCTAGGCCAAACGCCTGGGGCGGAAGCCGGCCACTTTCATATACGAATCGCGCGACCGGCGAACGCAGCCTCGAACCAGGCGGCGCGACGCTCCCGGAACCGTGGCGCGAGCGTGAACTCCGGGTGGCGCCGCACACCCGAATAAAGCCACGCGGCGGTGTCGCAGAAGCTCTCGCAGACGTAGTCGCGCCACGCGCGGCCGGTGCGCGGCCCCAGCGTCCGCTTGCGCATCTCCGCGGACCAGCCCAGTTCTCCCCGCGCCCGCCCTTCCAGTTCGTCCACCAGCGCGGCCTCGTACCCATGGCGCTGGGCATTGCTCAGGCGCACCCACGCGAAATGGAACAGCTCATGGACAAGGATACGCCCGGCCTCGGCACGGCTGGCCAGCAGCGCGCGGTCCAGCACAATGCGCCGCTGGCGGATGAATGTAGCCGCGTGAACTTCCTGGCCTCCGCGCAGGCCCTGGGCGCGCGCGCCGGTGTACAGGCGCCGTCCGGCGGTACGCAGGTCGGGGCGGAAGGTTACCCGGATACTCCGCCCGTCGAACGCCGGAGCGCGGCTGGGCAGCAGCTTACTTGGGCGGCCGGGTCGTAAAATACGTGCGATCATCCACGGTTATTTTGAACTCCTTCTGGAGCTCGTCGCGGTGCTTCTGAGCCTCCTGCCCTACCAGCAGATTGTGGATTTCGAAGCGTACCTGATCGATGGGCCGGAAAGAGGAATCCGCCGCTTTGATCAGATAGAATCCGGTGGGTTGGCGGATGGGGTCGCTCACCTCTCCCGGCTTCAAATCGAAGACGGCCTTCTTGACCGGCTCCGGATAAGGGCTGGTCCGAACGATGTCGCCGTAGTCGCCATCCTTTGCCGCGGAGATCTTGTCGTCGGAGTTCTCTTTCGCGAGCTTCCCGAAATCCGCTCCGGCAAGAATCTGTTTCCGCAGGTCGTCAATCTTCGCTTTGGCATCGGCTTCGGTGCGGGTGACGCCGCTGGCGGGGGGCGGCGGGACCGGTTTGGTAGCGCCGGGCGCCGGCGTGGCAGCGGGGGCCGGGGCGAATCCGACGAAGATGACTTTGGCCTTCACCACGCGGTACATTTTGTCCTTGTTCAGCTCGTAATATTGTTGTTCCTGGTCCGTGGAGATCTTGACGCTGTTCTGGAATCGTTCCAGCTCCCCCCGGGCAAGCGTCATCAGCCGGTTGTACGCCAGCTCCTGCCGGTATGGCGACTGCTGGTCGAGGCCTTCCTTCTCCGCCTCCTTTTCCAATTCCTCGAACACCATCAGTTGTTGCAGATTTCGTTCCGGGTCCCGGGTGATGATTTGCTGTGTTTGTGGCGGGAGAACGGAAAAAAGCTTGTCCACGTCGGCCACGGTGAGCGGCTGGCCATTCAAGTGGGCCACCACCGTGTCGGGGCTGAGCACGACCGGGGGCGTGCCGGGCTGCACGCGGCCAGCGTCGGGCCGGCCCGTGATCGCCGGGATGGGCGGAGTGGGAGAGGCCGGATTCTGCGGAGCGGGCGCCACCTGGGCGAGCAGGCCGGCGGCGAACAGAGGAAACATCAGGGTCATTTTCATTCAGAAGGTCCTTGCAGAGAGAACAAGATAGAGAAATCTCATGCTAACACGATGAGACGGGCGAACCGGTGTTTGGGTAACGGGCCGGGACGAGGCTGGCGCCGCGGGTCCGTGTAACCTCACCGGCTCGCGGTTCATCCAACTGGATATCGGGTCGCGGTTGGCCCTCGTGATAAAGTTGGGAGGACCATCAGACATCCTCGCTTCTTCGCGCGGGTCTGCCATTCCCGCGGGCGGAAGCTGGAGAAATCAGTTGTGTGTGGGATTGTCGGATTCACTCACAGAACGCGTGTGCCCGATCCCGGCCGAATCCGGAGCGCGGTGGAGTCGATCGCGCATCGCGGACCCGACCGCCAGGCGGTCTTCGAATCCGCGCTGGTTTCGCTGGGCGCCGCGCGCCTGAAGATCATCGATCTCAAAACCGGCGACCAGCCCATGACCGACCGGGACACGGGCACGGTGATCGTCTTCAACGGCGAGGTGTACAACCACGCGGAGCTGCGCGCCGAGCTGGAGCGGCTGGGGCACGCGTTCCACTCGCAGACGGACACGGAAACCGTGCTGCGGGCATTCATCGAGTGGGACACGGATTGCTTTTCGCGCCTGCGCGGCATGTTCGCCGTGGGGCTCTGGGACGAGTCACAGCGGCGCCTGGTGCTGGCGCGCGACCGCATGGGCATCAAGCCGCTGTACATCGCCCGGCGCGGGAGCGAGATCTACTTCGGGTCCGAGTTGAAAACGATTTTCGTTCATCCCGAGATCGAGCGGCGTCTGGATCCGGCCGCGCTCGATTGCTGGCTCTCGCTCAACTACGTGCCCGCTCCGTGGACGCTTGTGGAGGGCATCGAAAAGCTGCGTCCCGGGCACTGGCTGGAATGGCGGTCCGGCGAGGTTCGTTCGGAGGCGTACTGGCAACTTCCTTTCGGCACCACGGCGCAGATCGGCATGGAGGAAGCGACAGAACAGCTCGACGGCCTGCTTGCGAGCGCGGTGGGCGAGCACCTGCTCTCCGACGTACCGCTGGGGCTGTGGCTGAGCGGGGGAATCGACTCCTCCACCATTCTGCATTACGCGGCCGGTCAATCGAGCGCGGCGCTGCGGACGTTTTCCATTTCGTTCCGCGGGCGCAGTTTCGATGAAACGGACAACATCGCGCGGCTGGTTTCGCGGTATGGCACGCGCCACGAGCAGCTCGATCTGAACACCGATCTCGACCTGCGCGGGGCTATCGAGCAGTTTGCCGGCTACGCCGACGAACCAAATGGGGACGCGGGCGCGCTGCCGGTCTGGTTCCTATCGCAACTCACGCGGCGGACCGCGACCGTGGCGCTGAGCGGAGAAGGCGCCGATGAGCTTTTTGGCGGCTATGAGACCTACCGCGCGAACACCCTGGCGCGCCGGATGCGCCTGCTGCCCGGGCCCTTGCTGAAGCTGGGCTCCGCGGCGGCTCGTTTATGGCCGGTTTCGGACGAAAAGATCGGCTTCGAGTATAAACTCAAACGATTTCTGGCGGGTTGCCGGATGCGGCCCGAACAGGCCCACGTGTTCTGGAACGGAACGTTCTCGGACCGGCAGAAGCGCGGCCTGGTGAAGGAGAAGCTGCCGGGGGCACTGGCCGGGATTCTCGGGGAACTCGCCGACGCCGGCGATAACACCGCGGCGTATCTCTGGTTCGATCAGAAATATTATCTGCCGGACGATATTCTGGCCAAGGTGGACCGCATGAGCATGGCTCATTCGGTGGAACTTCGGCCGCCGTTCCTCGATCACCGCATTGTGGAATTCGCGGCCTCGCTGCCGGAGGGGCTGAAGATGGGGGGCTCGCGGCTGAAGCTGGTGCTGCGGTCTCTGATGAAAGACCGCCTGCCGCAACCGGTTCTCGGGCACCGGAAAATAGGATTCGATATTCCCGCCCACGAATGGCTGCGCGGTCCGTTGCGGCCGCTGCTGGAGGAGACGTTGGCGGAGGGAGCTGCCAGCCACCCCGGGCTGTTCCAGCGCGGCGCGATTGACGCGTACCTGCGGGACCACCTTTCTCGCCGCGCCAATCTCGGCTATCACCTGTGGGGATTGATGATCCTGTTCCTTTGGATGAGGAAATGGAAAATACAGACGAACGCGGTTCCCATGGCCGATCTTCCGCTACGCGTGCCCGTTTCTACTGGTACGTGGCCGTCCTGATTCCCGCGGTTGTGGTGTATCTGGGCTGCATCGTTTCGCCGCCCTCGCTGATGGATGACGTGGATGCCGTGCAGGCGCAGATTGCGCGCAACATGCTGGCGTCCGGCGATTGGGTGACCGCCCGGCTGGATGGCGTCGCCTATCTGGAGAAAGCGCCGCTCATCTATTGGGCCATGGCCGGCTGCTACCGTGTTCTGGGCGTGAGCGACTGGGTGGCGCGCCTGCCGGTTGCCTTGTCGTCCATCGCTCTGTGCCTGCTGACGGCGCTGTTCGGCGCGTGGGCGTTCGGAAAGCGCGCGGGCGTGTATGCGGGGGTGTGCCTCGCGACGTGCGTGGGCCTTTTTCTCTTCACACGGATTCAGATTCCGGACGTGATGCTAACGGCCACCACCGCGCTGGCGATGTGGGCTTTTCTGCGGGCGCTGGAGGAGAGCGAGGCCCATCCGCGCCTGTGGGCGGCGACGATGGCGGTGAGCCTGGGGCTCGGCCTGCTTTTGAAAAGCCTGGTGGGGGCGCTGTTCCCGGTGGCCGCCGGGTTGATTTATCTGGGTATCACCGGGCAGTTGTTTGCCTCGCGCGCGTGGCGGAGGCTTCGTCCGTTCAGCGGGATTCTGATTGTGCTGGCCATCGCCGCGCCGTGGCACGTTCTGGCGGCCATGCGGAATCCGCCGCTGTTCGATTTCACCATGCACAGCGCACCCGGAGAATATCACGGTTTTCTGTGGTTTTTCTTCATTAACGAACAGCTTCTGCGCTTCCTGAATCTGCGCTATCCGCGGGATTACAACACGGTTCCGGTTGCCTTGTTCTGGCTGTTTCATCTGCTCTGGCTGTTTCCGTGGAGCGTGTACTTTCCCGCGGTGGGCAAATTGTCGTTCCGGCCGGTGGATCGCGCGGGGCAGACCCGGCTGCTGGCGCTGTGCTGGGCCGGTTTCGTGCTGGTGTTCTTCACCTTCTCGACGACCCAGGAATACTATTCGATGCCCTGTTATCCGGCGCTGGCGCTGCTGCTCGGATCGGCCATGGCGGCGGGCGGGGCGTGGATTCGGAGGGGGACGCGCGTGCTGTCGGTGATTGCCGCCTGTGCCAGTGTCGCCTGCATTGCGCTGGCTGTCGCCGTGTGGAACTATCCCACGCCAGGGGACATCTTCAACGCGCTGGACACGCGGCCGGGCACGTACACGCTGTCGCTCGATCACATCAAGGATCTCACCCTTCCCGCGTTCGCCTACCTGAGGGCGCCGCTGGTGGTGGCGGGCTGCGCCTTCCTTGTTGGCTTCGTGGGGACTTTGCGGACGGCGGGGAAGCGGGTGTTCCTGGCCATCACC
>CAYVPZ010000011.1:0-14773 GCA_964453955.1 uncultured Solibacteraceae bacterium
GCACCACGGACGCGGCCCAGAACGTGAGCAATCCAACCACCAGCGCCAGCGCCACCGGCAATGCCCAGAATGCCATTACGGCCATCAACCAGGCGGTTACCAATCTTGGCCTCGTACAGGGCGCTGTCGGCTCTGGCGAGAACACGCTGAATTACGCCATTTCTCTGGCCCAGTCGCAGGTCACCAACTACTCCGCGGCGGAGAGCCAGATCAAGGACGCCGATATCGCTGCCGAAGCCGCCAACCTCACCAAGGCGCAGGTTCTGCAGCAGGCTTCCATCGCGGCCATGGCCCAGGCGAACTCCTCGCCCCAAGCCATTCTGAAACTTCTCCAGTAGTCTCTACAGCTTTCGGCCACTGCGGCCGATCTCTTAAGAGGCGTATAAGGCGCGGCCGGTACCTTCAACCGAGGTGCCGGCCGCGATCCATCTCGTTTCGAAGAGCTGAGACATGAGCACCTCAAGTACCTCCGCTGGCAGCTTTACCGGCAGTAGTGAGTTCGCGTCCAGTCTGGCGCAACAGATCTCCAACGCGGTGAGTATCGCGTCCATACCCATGGACAACCTGCAAACTGAGCAGACCACCTTGCAGGGCCAGCAAAGCGAACTGGGCACCCTTTCCAGCGACTTCACTTCGCTGGGCGCCGCCCTCAGCTCCATTGACAGCGCCACCGGCTCGAGTTCCTACGGCGCTACCGTCAGTAACACCGCTGTTGCCTCCGCCTCCGTCAGCTCGGGGGTCATGGCGGGCACTTACTCGCTCACGGTGAGCAATACCGGCGCCAACACCAACACCATCAGCAATAACACCGGTCTTCTCACCGTCACCGACCCTACGCTGAGTAACCTCAGTACGAGCACGGCGTTCACGCTGGTAGTGAATTCGAACACATACAGCATTACCGACTCCACGGGAACACTGGATGGGCTGGCCAATGCCATCAACGCCAGCGGCGCCAACGTGCAGGCCACGGTGGTCAACGTGGGCAGCTCATCGTCGCCGGATTACCGGCTGTCGGTGCAGAGCCTGGACTACGCGCCGGACACCGTGCAACTGGAGGACAACGGGAACGGCAACGCGGACATGCTCACCCAGTTGGGCGCCGGTGGCTCGTATGTGAAGTATCAGGTGAACGGGGAGTCGACGGTCGATTCCAGTTCGCAAAGCCTGACGCTGTCCCCGGGGCTGACCGTGAACGTGCTGGGAGCGGGAACCACCAGCATCACCGTTGCGCAGGACGGCGACAGTATTTCCAACGCCCTCTCGGCGTTTGCCACCGCCTACAACACCGCCCTGGCCGAGGTGGAAAATAACCGCGGTCAGAACACCGGCGCGCTCAACGGCGACGCCACGGTTTTCAGCCTGACCCAGGCGTTGAACAACATCGGCGACTATACGGGTTCGTCAGGCAGCGTGATTTCGCTCGCCGATCTCGGACTTACCTTCGATCCGAGCGGCAACCTGGACTTCGACTCGTCCACGTTTTCGCAGGCGGCCAGCTCGAACATGACCAATGTCCTGAACTTCCTCGGGTCCGTATCGGGCAATACCGGCTTCCTCGGCGCCGCCAATAACATCCTCACCGGCATTACCGACCCCACCACCGGAATCCTGCCGACGGAGGCGCAGAACCTGACCAGCGAGATTAACAACATCGGCGGTCAGGTCACCACCGATCAGAGCAACATCACCCAGTTGCAGCAGAACCTGCAGGCGCAGATGGCGGCCGCCGACGCGTCCATCGCAACGCTCGAACAGCAGGCTAATTACTACCAGATGATGTTCCAGACGCAGAATGCCGATGCCCAACTCGGATACTAATACGGCGCAAAAGCTCGCCGAGGCGATCGCCCTCGGCGATATCGAGGGGGCGCAGGCTCTTCTGGCCGCGTTTCAGCTCGAAGTGCTGAGCGGAGCCGCGGCGGCCGGCTCGCCCCTCGAGCGCGAGGTCGTGCTGGCGGAGGCGCTGCGGTCCACCAAAACCCTGCTCCACCTGGCGCGCTCTTTGCGGGCGCACGCCGGCGCCAGTCTTCGCGAAACGAACCGCGCGCTGGGCTACGGCGGCGCCCCCAGGGCGTCCCGCACCTGGCGCGTGGACGCGTAATAGCGGTCAGCCCATCAGGCGCATCCACACCAGCACAATCATCAACGCCACCACTCCGGCGAGCACTGCCGGCCACAGGCCCCTCTTCGCGCCTGCCCGTTCCGTCGCGCCGGAATCGTCACCGTCGTCGGAGACGTCGGAGGCCGGCTCGGCCGCGGGCTGATCGATCTCCAGCAGAGCCTGCATCTCCGGCGAGTGCTTGTCCTCGCGGGAGTCCTGATCGAGTGTGGCGATCTCCTCTTCCAGTTGTATCCAGAGATTCTCGGCTTCGCTGGGAAACGAGGCGGCCACGTGCGGAGGCAACTCGTCCAGGATTTCCCGGTAGGAGGGTCCGTGCGGATTCTGCAATACACAAAAGCCGATGCTGTTGGCCAGACGGCAGGCGGTCCGAACCACGCGAAACAGGTCCAGTTCGTTCCGCTCGGTTCTCTCCGGAAACCGCCCGGCGATAACGCACAATTCGCTGGGGAGGTTCCATTCCCGCGCCAGCCATTCGCCGGCGGCAAAGCGATCGATGCCGAACAGACTGCGCTCGTATTCGATCAGGTCGAAAGGCTCGCCCGCCGCGAGCTTCGCCGACGCGCTCTCGAGCAGCATGGCGTATTCCGAAGGATGCGTCACCATCAGTCCCAGCCGGCCGATGTCATGCAACAGGCCGGCGCAGTAGGCGGTGTCCTCGGACACGGCGCAAAAGCGCGCCAGCATTTCCGCTACCAGCGCGCACGCCAGACTGTATCGCCAGAACACGCGCAGCTCGTCCATCATGAGCACCGCGCGAACATAGGTCCTGCTGATGGCGGCGAGCGCCAGCGAACGGATCTTGCGTATGCCCAGCAGTGGCGCCGCCTGATCCAGCGTCCTGCTGCCGTTCGCGAAGTTGAACAGAGAGGAGTTCGCGTAGCGGATGATGTCGGCCGACAGCGCCGGATCGGCGCGCAACAGGCGCACCAGATCGGCAATGGCCGCGTTCTCGTCGGAGGCGAGGCGCAACAGTTTTGCCGCCACCGGCGGGAACGCCGGCACGTCCGAAAGCGCGTGCGTTTTCATAACCAGATCACCGCCAAGTCAACATATCGACGTATCCGTACCCCAGCTTTAGGAATGGATATACGTCGTCCCGGACACGCGGCCATAGCAGAAACGCGGCTGCCGTTGTTGCCGCGCGCCTGCGGTCAGCCCATCAGGCGCATCCACAACAGCACGATCATCAGCGCCACCACTCCGGTGAGCACTGCCGGCCACAGGCCCCACCTCGCGCGTGCCCGCTCCATCGCATCGGGATCGCCGCCACCGTCGGACGAGCAGGAGGCCGGGTCGGCCGCGGGCTGGTCGATCTCGAGCAGCGCCTGCATTTCCGACGGGCGCTCGCCGTCGCGGGAATCCTCATCGAGCGCGGAGATCTCCTCTTCCAGCCGTGCGCGCAGATCCTCGGCTTCGGAGGGAAACGAGGCGGCTACGTTTGGAGGCAGGTCGTCCAGGATGTCCCGGTACGAGGGCCCGTGCGGATTCCGCAGCACGGCGAATCCGATGCTTGCAGCCAGCCGGCAGGCCGTCCGAACCACGCCCCCCAGGTCCAGGTCGCTTCGCTCGTTTGGCTCCGGGAACTGGCCGGCGATGGCGCATAGTTCCTCGGGGAGGTTCCATTCCCGCGCCAGCCACTCGCCGGCGGCGAAACGATCCATGCCGAACAGATTGCGTTCACATTCGGGCAGGTCGAAAGGCTCGCCCGCTTCGAGCTTCGCCGAGGCGGTCGCCATCAGCATGGCGTGTTCGGAAGGATGCGTCACCATCAGGCCCAGCCGGCCGATGTCATGCAACAGGCCGGCGGAGTAGGCGATGTCCTCGGGAACCGCATAGAAGCGCGCCAGCATCTCCGATAACAGAGCGGCCGCCAGGCTGCTCCGCCAGTACACCCGCAACTCGTCCATCATGAGCAGCGCCCGGATATAGGTCCGGCCGATGGAGGCGATCGCGAGCGATCGGATCTTGCGTACGCCCAGCAGCGGCGCCGCCTGATCCAGCGTCCTGATGTGGTTGGAAAAGTTGAACAGGGGCGAGTTAGCGTAGCCGATGATTTCGGCCGACAGCGCCGGATCGGCGCGCAACAGGTGCACCAGATCGGCGGTGGCCGCGTTTTCGTCGGAGGCAAGACGCAACAGCTTTGCCGCCACCGGCGGGAACGCCGGCATGTGGGAAAGCGCGCTGGTCTTGATGGCCATGCTACCGCTAAATCAAAGCATCGACGCTTCCGTACGCCAGCTTTAGGTAAGATACATGGCATCCCGAACAAGCCGCGCCAGCCCCGTTCGTCATTCCCCTGGCGCCGTCGCGCCGCGCTGTCCGAATGTTGACGGATTCCGCTTTCTCCCGCGCCTGTTTGCAACGGCTTGGGGTGGCAGCCGCGTTGCACCGTGCCAGAGCGTCATGCTCGATGGTGTTGCCGGCAACCTGGAACAGTACATGACCCTCCTCGCGGACCGCCAGAAACTGGTGGCCGCCAACATCGCCAATGCGGATACTCCCGGCTACAAGACCAGGGACATCGATTTTCAGACCGAGTTTCGGAACGCGCTCGACGGCGCGCCACCCAATGTCACCGAAGTGCAGGGCCTCACCGTAAAGAACGACGGCAACAACGTGAGTCTCGACCGGGAAGCCCGTCTTCTCGCCGAGAACGACCTCCGCTTCAACATCGCCACGAATCTGCTGCGCGGTCAGATCCGCACTTTAAAGCTGGCCATCGATGGAGGCGGTTCGTCGTCGTCATGAGCCTCTTCTCCACCTTATCGGTGAGTGCGTCCGGCATGGCCGCGCAACGCGCGCGCGCCGAGGTTCTGGTCGAAAACCTGGCCAACGCGGACTCCACGCGCACTGCCGAAGGCGGCCCCTACCAGCGCAAGGACGTAGTCTTTGAGACGTCTTCCACGTCGTCTCCTTTTTCTTCGGTGTTTCAATCCGCCCTGGACGGCGAAGCCAGTGGCGTGGCCGTAAGCCAGGTGGTTACGGACTCCCGCCCCCCCGAGCGCCGCTATATGCCCGGGCATCCCGACGCGGACAAGGATGGATACGTCGCTTATCCACGCGTGAATCCAGCCGAGGACATGGTGGATTTGCTCGGTGCGTCCCGTGGTTATGAGGCCAACGTGGCGGCCATGGGCGCCATCAAGGACATGATCCAGAGGTCCATCGACCTCCTCAAATAAAGCTATGACTGCTCCCATCTCGGCCGTCTCCGCCGCGCCCATCATCCAGGCTCCCAAGCTCGATGGGCTGTCGTCATCGCAGGGCGGCGGCGAGTTCCGGTCTCTTCTGAACTCGGCCATCCAGCAGGTGTCAACAACCCAAAACAGCGCGGATGCCGCCGTCCAGAGCTTTCTCTCCGGCGAGAACGACGAAGTGCACTCCACCATCTTGGCCACGCAACGCGCCGACCTGGAATTCGACCTGTTCATGCAGGTTCGCAACAAGGTGGTCTCGGCTTATCAGGAAGTCATGCGTATGCAGGTCTGATCCATCTGACCGAAAGCCATGGAGCAATTCAAGAAGCTCGTCGCGGCGCTCTCCCTCAAACAGCGGCTGATGATCGTGGTCATGGCCATCGCCGCGGTGGCGCTCATCAGTGGGCTGGTGCACTGGAAGCACGAAAGCGACTTCCGGCCGCTGTTCACCGGCATGGCCCCCGAGGACGCCGCCACCATCGTGCAGAAGCTCAAGGAATCCAGCACCGAGTTTCGCCTAAGCGATAACGGCGCCACGGTTCTGGTGCCCGTCGCCAGAGTGGATGAGCTGCGCCTGGAAATGGCCGGCGCGGGCCTGCCAAAAACCGGGCGCATCGGCTTCGAGCTTTTCGACAAGAGCAATCTTGGCATCACCGATTTCACCGAGCACGTCAACTATCGGCGGGCACTCGAAGGAGAACTGGAGCGCTCCATCCGCTCGCTGAGCGAGGTGCAGGAAGCGCGCGTTCACGTCACCTTCCCCCGCGAATCCGTATTCCTCGAATCCCGCGAGCCGGCCAAGGCCAGCGTGCTCGTGCACCTGCGCCTGGGCGCGCACCTGAGCCCGCAGAACGTCGTGGCCATCACCAATCTGGTGGCCAGCGCCGTGGAGGGTCTGACTCCCGAATCGGTCTCCGTGCTGGACATGACCGGAAACCTGCTCAGCCGGCCGCATAAGCCTTCCGTCGACGGGGAAGACACCTCCGAGGGAGCGCTCGAATACCGCCAGCAGGTGGAGAAGGATCTGCTGACCAAGATGAACTCCACGCTGGAGCCGCTGCTGGGGGACGGGAAGTTCCGCGCGGGTGTTTCGGTGGACTGCGATTTCACCAGCGGCGAGCAAAGCGACGAGATCTTCGACCCCGCGCGCTCGGTAATGGTGACTTCACAGAAGACCGAGGATATTGTGGGCGGCTCGCAGAGCAACGGCGTTCCCGGCACCGCTTCCAACCTGCCGCGTCCGGCGTCGCGGCCCGGCGCGTCTGGTTCCAACGTCGCGCGCCGCACCGAGAACGTCACCTATCAGTCCACGCGGATGGTTCGACATACCAAGTTGCCGCAGGGTTCCGTCAAGCGCATCTCGGCGTCGTTGCTCCTCGATCAGGACGTGCGCTGGCAGGGCAAGGCCAAGGTGCTGATACCGCCGACGCCGGAGAAGCTGAAAGCCATACATGACCTGGTGGCCGGCGCGATCGGGTTGTCGGCCGACCGCGGCGACCAACTGGTGATCGAGAGCCTGCCCTTCGAACAGACGCTCGAATCGGAGCCCCCTCTTCCTTCGGCGCCCATGCCCGCCCCGCCCAGGAACTGGCTCGACACGTTCGCCATTGACCGCCGGATCCTGATCGGGGTTGTGATGGCCATTCTCCTGATAGTGCTGATCCCGGTGCTGCTGTCGCGAAAACGGCGGCCGGAGGGAACTGCGGCGGAGGTCCCTGGACAACTGGCCCTCGTGGCGCCGACTACTGCTCTCCTCTCCCCCGCCCAAATGGCCGAGGAACGCGAGCAGATCACGAAGGCCGCCGAAGAGAACGTCCAGCAGCAGCTCAAAAACCAAACCGACCAGAGGCAGAAGTTCCTGAACGAGATGCAGGACAAGCTGCGCCTGCCGCCGGTTACCACCAAGAAGGTGGAAGTGTTGCGCCAGCATCTCAAGGATAGTGTGAAGACCGATGCGGCGCTGGCCGCCAGCGTCCTGCGCGGCTGGCTCGAGGAAGACGCGAAATGACTGGACACGCGGCCTTAGCAGCGTCGGCGGAAAAACCATGATCGTTAATGCTACCTCCCCCGAGAAACTCCGCGGCTATCAGAAGGCCGCTGTGTTCCTTGTGACCCTCGGCGAAGAATGCAGCGCGGAGATTCTCAAGCACCTCACCGAAGACGAGGTGAATCTGGTCACCCAGGCCATCGCCCGCATCCCCAACGTCAACGCCGACCAGGCCGACGGCATCCTCGAAGAGTTCTACCAGATGACCCTGGCCCAGGAGTTCGTGGTCAAGGGCGGCCTCGACTATACCAAGAAAATGCTGCTGGCGGCCTTCGGCCCGGAGACCACCAAGCGTCTGATGGACCGGCTGTCCAAGACGCTGGGCAGCGACGTGGCCAGCTTCGACGCCCTGCAGCGCGCCGACCCGCAGCAACTTGCCAAGTTCATCCACAACGAGCATCCCCAGACCATCGCCCTGGTGCTCTCGCACCTGAACCCGACGCAGGCCGCTTCGCTTCTGGTTTCGCTGCCGCAGCGCATCCGGTCGGATGTGGCCATTCGCATGGCCAACCTCGACCAGATCTCGCCGGAGATCATCCATAAAATCGCCAGCGTGATCGGCCAGAAGCTGCAGACCCTCGGCGATTTCAGCCGCGAATCCTATGGCGGCGTGCGCGCGGTTTCGGAAATGTTCAATCGGCTCGATTCCGGCTCCAGCAAGGATATCCTCGCCGACATCGAACAACAGGACGCGAATCTGTTCGAAACCATACGGCAGCTTATGTTCGTCTTCGACGATCTGCTGCTCATCGACGGCGTCGGCATCAAGGAAGTTCTGTCGCGGGTCGACCGCAAGGTGCTCACCTGCGCGTTGAAGGGGACCAGCGAGCAGCTTCGCAATCACATGTTCACGGCCATGTCCCAGCGCGGCGCGGAAATGCTCCGCGAAGATATCGACGCCCTCGGGCCCATGAAGATCCGCGACGTGGACGCAGCCCAGCAGCAAATCATCTCCGTGGTGCGCCAGCTGGAAAGCGAAGGCGTGCTCAGTTTGAAGCGCGCCGTGGGCGAGCAATATGTTATGTAGAGTCCTGGCCGGGGAAAAAGCGCAGGAATCGGTGGAGGCCATTGTCTGGCAGCCGCTCGACGGCTCCGCGGCCCGGCCGGCTCGCTCCTCCGGCGATCCCGGCCCCGATGCCGCGTCGCTCCAGCGCCAGATGGCCGATCTCGAGCGGGCCACCCAGGTGCGCGTCCAGCAGGCCCGCGACGCCGCGTTTCAGGAGGGTGCGCGCCGCGGGCGCGAGGAAGCCTCCGCCGAAATCAAACCGGTGCTCGAGCGTCTCGCCCGCGCCGCCACCGACCTGTCCAATTTGCGCGATCGCATTCGCCGTCAGGCCGAGACCGATCTGGTGAGGCTCGCCCTGGCCATCGCGAAACGCGTAATGCACCGCGAGCTGGCTATCGACCCCGACGCCATGCAGGGGATCGTGCGCACCGCGCTCGACCGCCTGCAGAATCGTGAGATCGCTCGCCTGCGCGTGCACCCCAGCCACGTGGGACCGGTTCGCTCCTGCCTGGAAGCCGCCGGCCGCGCGCCCGCCCTGGAGGTGACCGGCGACCCCTCGCTGAATTGCGGAGACGCCATTTTCGAGACTTCTCTGGGCGAGCTGGACGCGTCGGTCGACAGCCAGTTGCGTGAAATCGAGCGCGGATTCGCCGACAAGCTGAACCCATGAACACCCTGGCAAACCGGGACACGCGGCGACAGCCGCGTTCCATCGGAACCGGCACGACGAGCTGAACCAATGAACACCATCAACGAACGCGTCGATCTCAACGCCTATATCGGCGGCCTCGATGGCATGGAGCTGTTGCGCTGGAGCGGCGCGGTCACCGAACTCGTTGGCCTGCTCATCGAATCGCGTGGACCGGCCGCCCCCATCGGCAGCTTCTGCGAAATTCTGGCCTCTTCCGGCAAGCGGATTCGCACCCAGGTGGTGGGGTTCCGGAACGGGCGCGTGCTGTCCATCCCGCTGGAGGAGACCGACGGACTGCAACTCGGCGACCGCATTGTCGCCCGCCTCGAGGACGCCCGGGTGGCCGTCGGTCCCGATCTGCTGGGGCGCGTCATCGACGGTTTCGGCCTGCCCATGGACGGCGGCCCGCGCATTCCCCCATCCTCCTGGTACGATCTGTACGCCACCCCGCCCAGCCCGCTCACCCGCGCGCACATCCGCGATCCGCTCATCACCGGCATCCGCGCCATCGACAGCCTGCTCCCGTGTGGCCTCGGACAGCGCGTCGGCCTGTTTGGCGGCAGCGGCGTCGGCAAAAGCACGCTGCTGGGAGCCATGGCCCGCGGCAACTCCGCCGACGTTACCGTGATCGCCCTCATCGGCGAGCGCAACCGCGAGGTGCGCGGTTTCATCGAGAACGAACTGGGGGAGGAGGGACGCAAGCGCTCGGTAGTGGTGGTGGCCACCTCCGACCGGCCCGCCCCGCTGCGCGTGCGCGCCTGCCACGTGGCTCTCTCGGTGGCCGAATACTTCCGCGACCAGGGCGCCAGCGTCCTTTTCGTGATGGACTCGGTTACCCGCCTCGCCATGGCCCAGCGCGAAATCGGACTCGCCGCGGGCGAACCGCCCAGCCAGAAGGGTTATACGCCGTCGGTGTTCAATCTCATGCCCAGGCTCTTCGAGCGCGCCGGCGCGTTTCCCAAAGGCTCCATCACCGGCTTCTTCACCGTACTGGTGGAGGGCGACGATTTCAACGAACCCATTTGCGATGCCGTGCGCGGCCTGCTCGATGGTCATATTGTCCTCTCGCGCCAGCTCGGTTCCGCCGGCCACTATCCGGCCATCGACGTTCTTGCGTCGGTGTCGCGCGTCACCCAGCAGGTGGCCACGCCGGAGCAACTGGTCTGCGCGCAGAAGGTGCGCGAAGCGCTGGCCACTTACCAGCGCTCGGAAGATCTGATCCAGCTCGGCGCTTACGTCTCGGGAACCAATTCGAAACTCGACGCCAGCATCAAGGCCCGCGACCGCATGCTCGGCTTCCTGCGACAGGACTCCCGCGAGAAATCGGCGTTCAATGACACGCTCAAGGGCCTGAAGGAACTGGCCCAGCTTCTTCCATGAAGCAATTCCGCTTCCCACTCGACAGCGTGCTGCACTGGCGGGAAATGACCGTCGAGCAGGAGGAAGCGAAGCTCCGCGGCCTCCTCCTCGAGGACCAGCGCATCGCCCTCGCCATCGAGCAGACCTGGGCTGAAGGAGCCGCCGCCGAGCGGGCCATCCGCGAACAGCGCGAGATCATGTCCACGGACCTGCGCAGCCTCGGGGCATTCCGCCTGCGTCTGGAAGAAAAACGAAGAACTCTCCACCAGCAGAAAGCGCAACAGGCCGCCCTTATCGACCAGCAGCGCCGGGCGGTGCTGGAGGCCCAGCGGCGCTTTCAGTTGCTGGTCAAACTGCGCGCCCGCCGCGAGTCGGAATGGCAGTATGAGGCCGGCCGGGAGACGGAAACGTTCTCCCAGGAGGCGTTTCTGGGCCGCTGGAGTGCCCGCAAGCGTCTGGCCGCGAACAAGTGACCCGGTACTTCGATTGCCAGGTACTATGCGCGAGGCGATCACCCCACATGAGGAAACAGCGGCGGCGGTTCTCCGGGTCGGACGGGCATAGGGAGCTGCTTCACTTTCTTTTTCAACGGTTTGCAATCAGTGCGAGAGTTTCTGCCGGGCTCCGGCACGAGGGTAATCAGAACAGCAGAGCGCGGGCCATGGCCGCCGCCGACGTTGGCTTCCTGACGCCCGTGGCGCTCTCTGTCAAAGCTTCGGCGCAGGGAGAACTGACGAGGGGTGCGCGCCTTGATTAGAATCAGCCTGCGGGCCCCCCTGGCCGTCCGCAACGCGACCGAGTGGGTTTCGGTTTGCACACTCATCGGCTTGGCACTGGTCTCGTTTGCCGCGGCTTTCGAACATTTCCGCGTCAGCCCCCGCACGATGGTGCGATTAGCGTCGCGCGCCGCCCGGAGAACGCTCCCGCCGGCCCCGGCTCACCAAACGAACCCAATTCCACCCGAGCCCGCACCAGCGCCCGCGGTGGTGGCCTCCGCGCCGCCTACACCCGCCGCGGAGACAACCGAGGTCGCGACAAAAACGCCTGAGCTCCCCAAATTGAGCGGAATTGCCAGCCCGGTTCGCGATATAGACTCTGGCGAGGCTGATCGCAACGTTCCCCCTCCTTCGGCGGGGACCACCGCTTCGGTGGCAGCGCGGCAGAGAGATCTGCCGCTGCTGCGGGACGACCAGTCCTTCGAGACCTGGGGGGGCGAGTTCGCGAAAGGCGATTCCCGTCTGAAGGAAATGATCCAGGCGGGCGCTTTGACCTCGGTACAGAGGGGCGCGAAGGTGCGGATACTGGAGGTTCGGGGCGCACTGGCACATGTGGAAGTAGTGGGCCAGGATCTGACGGGCTGGATCCGATCCACTTCCCTCGTCAGATAGAGCCAATTAGTTTATGCGGCGAACACCCTGGTTCGCCACAGTCAAAGTGGTCTGCATTGCCAGGGTCTGCTCCCTGGCGAGCCTGAGGCCAGTGCTGTCGGTACCCCTACACTAGGGCGTATCCTTCCCCACACAAGATTCGTAGACTTGCTCACCCGTTCGGCTTACACTCGACTTTCAATAGTTGAAAAAGGTCAGTGACTCGGGCTGGCCGCAGGGCGAGGAAGGAAAACGGTCGTGTCTTCCAGGATACTTTGGATTGGGGACGAGGCGGAGGCGCTGCGAACTGGCGGCGCGCCCCGCGAGTACGCACTCGTCGCGGCAGGCAGCATCTGGGATGCGGTGGAGCGTGCTGGCGAGTCGCTGATGTCAGCCGCCGTGCTGCAGTTGCCCTGTGAAGATTGCGCCCCCGAAGAAGCTCTGTACGAATTGCTGCGCGGCGATCCCAGCCTCCCGGTGATCGTGCACCACCGCCCCGGCACGGTGGATGACGCCATCCGCCTGACGCGGATGGGCGCGTTCTACGTCCTGCTGGGTGAACTGAACCTCGACCGTCTGGAAGCCGTTATCGCGTCCGCCCTCGACCGTGGCCGGTCGCGCCCGATGCCTGGCGCCGGGACCGAAGAGGCCGAGCCGTGGCGGCGCCTGCTGGTGGGGGAGAGCCGCACCATGCAGCAAATCTGCGACGCCATCCGCCTGGTGGCCGCGCGCCGCTGCACCATATTGATCTCGGGCGAAACGGGAACCGGAAAAGAGGTGGTGGCCCGGGCCATTCACATGGCCGGCAATCGTTCCCACCTTCCCATGGTGGCCGTGAATTGCTCCGCGCTGCCCGCCAACCTGATTGAAGCGGAACTGTTCGGACACACCCGCGGCGCTTTCACCGGCGCGCATACCAGCCGCGTCGGCCGCTTCGAGCAGGCCAACCATGGCACGCTGTTCCTGGATGAGATCGGCGACCTGCCGATGGGCGTCCAGGCCAAGCTGCTGCGCGTTCTGCAGGAACAGGAGTTTCAGCGCGTGGGCAGCTCGGAAACCGTGCGCGTGGACGTGCGCATTATCGCCGCCTCCAACATGGACCTCGAGCAGGCCGTCCGAGAGCACCGCTTCCGGGAGGACCTTTTCTACCGCCTCAACGTGGTGCCCATTCGCCTGCCCGCGTTGCGCGACCGCCGCGAGGACGTTCCCCTGCTGCTCCAGCACTTCGTCGGCAAAACCTGCCGCGCCGAAAGCCTGCCGGAGAAACAGATCAGCCCGGAGACAATGGACCGCCTTTCCACGCTCGACTGGCCGGGCAACGTGCGGCAACTGGAGCACGCCGTGGAGATGGCCGTGGCGTTCAGTGGCGACCGCCGCATCCTCTACCCCAGCGATTTTCCCGTGGCCGCGTCCGGGCGCGAGCGCCCCGAGCAAAAGCGTCCGTGGATCACCGTTCCCGAGGAAGGTCTCGACTTCGACGAAGTGGTGAGCGCTTTCGAGAAGTCGCTGCTGGACCAGGCGCTAACGCACTCGGGGGGCAACAAGGCCCGCGCGGCCGACCTGCTGCGCATCAAGCGGACCACGCTGCTGGCAAGGATCAAGACGCTGGAGGAGCAGGATTCCATGCGCAGCCGCACCGCGCACTCTCCCAATCAGCTCACCCGCATGCAGACGGCCTCCGGCACCGTGCTGCTGGTGGAGCACGAGGCCGCCGTGCGTCGTTTCATGGCGTCCACGCTTTCCGAACAGGGCTATCGCGTGCTGGAAGCGGCCACCAGCTCCGCCGCCCTGGAGCTCTACCAATGCTGGCGTACGAGCATTAACCTGATGGTGGCCGACGCCGGTCTCCCAGGCATGTCCGGAACCGAGCTGGCCAGGCGGATTCGCCGCCAGTCCCCGTTCCTTGCGGTGCTACTCATCGCCGGGACGGCCGACGACGCCGACGAGTGTTTCAGCGCCACCGATGTCTGCTCCGGCTTCCTGACCCGTCCCTTCGCCCCCCAGGAGTTGCTGGCAAGAGTAGCCGACCAGCTCAGCGCGCCTCGCGCAAACAGGGCCGCTGATCGCGCCGTCTGCGCGTGAAATTCCTTGACAATCAGGCGCTTCTTCGTCGAGTATTGCTTCTACCACTAACCGTGCGCCCCGGGAGCCCCGTGACCCGCCCGGACACAGAGGTGGAGGCTGGCCTTGACAACCATACTCGCCAACACGCAGGCCCGGCTCCTGGTTCTCACCATCGCGACTTTTATTCTGCCGTCCATTCTAATCGGCGAAACTGATTCGGATCAGACGCTGGCGAACGCGGACGTGGAAGGGGCGATACAGAAGATCCTGGATGAGTGCCATGTCTCGGATACGATGGACCCGAAAGCGAACGAAGAGCAAGCGGCCTGCGTCTACCAGAAGGTAAAGGAGGTAAAGGCATTGCAAGAGAAGTTGCGCGCGGTGGCTGAGATGCGCCAGACTCTTGGTGCCTCTCAGAACAGGATTACGCTAACGCCCGTGGGGTCCAGTGGTCCTTCCAGTCCGCCCTCGACGACAGGCGAAGCGGGCGGCTCGGCGGGCAATACCCCCAGCACCTGTGGTCCCGGAGCAAAGGCAACCGATAATGCCCTGATCCGGGTGCATCGCGCGCTCATAGCGCCGAAGAACGCCTCCGACGACTTTGGATACCGGCTTGGCCGGCGCTATCTCATTTACCAGGTGACCATCTCCAACGACAATAAAGATTATCAATACCTGATTCACGATGTCAGTGTGGATCTCAGCCCATTTTTGTGCCGGGTCGAGCCCGGGGGCAACCAGACCTGTCCAAACCCGGGAGATTACAGATATACCGCCTCCAGCCAGGATTTGACGCTCCTTCGCGGAATATCCGAAAAAGGGCAGGACCTGGACCGGCGCAACCTTATCCTGCACACCCTGGCGGCAATCGGGAGTGTCGCCGGGGCGGCGAGTGGTCTCACTCCGTTCGCCGCCGT
>CAYVPZ010000011.1:14783-20832 GCA_964453955.1 uncultured Solibacteraceae bacterium
TGATGGGCCCCGCGGTTGCGGTTTTCAATGGCTCACTTCTGCAAGGGTATGTTGGTATCGCTCCAGATCACAGCGGCACGCAACTCAACCGTCTGAGCGACAGCGCTTACATCACTAATACCCTGGTCGACAAGCAGCGTGCAAGGACCATAGCCATTTTCGTGCCCGAAGCCACGATATTAACAAAGGAGAATCAGAAGGAATACTGGAAAGACCCGAAGGCTTTTCTGGATCAACCGAATTGGCATCTGAATGAAGCCGACGTTTGCGTGGATGGCGCTTTTATCGCGACGGTGGCGTCTTCAACTTTGACGAAGGCAATCCTCATACCGAAGCCCCCTGCGACCCGGCTCGAGGCCAACGTTCCGGCGACTTTGGTAATCCAGGGAACGAATCTCACCACCAGCGATACAGAGGTTGTCGGATTGGGCACGACAGTACATCTGTCCAGCTCCAATGGAACGACGGGCAGCGTCGATGTCACTTTGCCGCCGAATTACACCTCGGGCGTACAGGTCCACCTGGCATCGGCCGCAAACCCCAGTATTACGAGCGCCGCGATTGCTACCACCTCCATGGCGCCGCCTACTCTGACGGGGGCCGTTCTCGCGCAGCAGAGCGGTGGCCCCGCCCCTGGCCCACATGTCGCCGCGACTCTGACGGTCACGGGAACCAATCTCGCGAAAGGCGATACACAAGTGGTGGGGCTGGGGCCCATGGCGCTTACGCTCACCACCGTCGACACCAATACCGGAAGCGTCCCGGTCACTCTGCCGGACACCTACACCAACGCGGGTGTGCCGGTGCACCTGGCATCCGCCCTGATAACGCCATACGTCGCGAGCTTCCAGAGCGACCCGTGTACGACCACGGCAACCGACACCACAGTGAGGGTGACAGTGTGCCCCGAAGCAGGGACGCTGACGGCGGGGCAGACGCTGAAGTTGAACGCAACCGTGACCGGTGCCACCAATCAGCAAGTGACCTGGAGCACATCGCCGGCGGGCGCGGCCTACGGCAATGTGTCGGGGACGGGTCTGGTAGGTTCATACACAGCGCCGAAAGCGATACCGGCGCCGCCGACGGTGAAAGTGACTGCAACCAGCGTCGCCGATCCGACCAAATCCGGCAGCGCAACGATAACGCTTCACTGAGAGGTCCGCCGATCTGACCCGTCCCTTCGCCCCCAAGGAGCTGCTGGCAAGAGTAGCCGACCAGCTCAGCGTGCTCCGCGGAAACAGGGCCGCCGAGCGGGCCGTCCGCGCGTAGCCATACGCTTCAGTTGCGTGCTGTCCTACTTCGCCACCACCTGCAGAGGAATGCTCGTAGTCTGGCTGGAACTCGGGCCCACCATGACGTCGAACGTCCCCGGCTCCACCACCCAGTGCATGTCGCGATTCAGTATCTCCAGCTCCTTCGGAGTGAGCTTGAACTGCACCGTGGTCTTTTCGCCGGGCTTCAGGCTGATCCTCTGGAAGCCGCGCAACTCCATCACCGGCTGCGTGACTGACGCCACTTTCTGGTGAATGTACAACTGCGCCACCTCATCCCCCGCCCGGCTCCCGGTGTTGCTTACATCCACGCTGACCGTGGTCTCCCCGGCAGCGCCAATCTCCGACGGTTCGGCCCGCAGGTTGTCGAACTTGAATGTCGTGTAGCTCAAGCCCCAGCCGAACGGGAACAGAACCTTTCTGCCGTTGAACAGATAGCTGCGGTTCAGGGACGGTTTGTGGTTGTAGTAATCGGGAAGCTCGCCCACGTTGCGCGGGAAGCTGATGGGCAGTTTCCCTCCCGGATTGACGTCGCCAAAAAGCACGCGGGCGGCGGCGGTTCCGCCTTCCTGGCCCAGATACCAGCCTTCCAGAATCGCTGGCACGTGTTCCACCGCGTAGTTGATGGAGAGCGGGCGGCCGCTGATGAGGAACACAATGGTGGGCTTGCCGGTATCCACAATCGCCTTGATGAGCTGGTCCTGATACCCAATCAGGTCGAGAGAATCGCGGTCTCCCAGGTGGTTCTCGGCCCACGCTTCGCGGTTGGTGCGCTCGCTCTCGCCCACCACCACGATGGCCACGTCGGCGCCCTTCGCCACCGCCACCGCTTCCTCGATGCGCTGCAACTGCGATTTCTCGTCCGGCAAAACCACCGGCTGCTGGTCGTACCACGCGGACCAGCCCTGCTTGCCCTCGGTGATCCGCGAACCCTCCGCGTACACCACTTTCGCCGCCGTGCCCACGCGCTCGCGGATGCCATCCAGAATGCTCACGCCGTGCGCGGGCTCGCGGCTGTAGCCGCCCAGATGCACGTCCGCGGCGTTGGGCCCGATCACCGCAATGGTCTTCAGCTTGGTCAGGTCGAGCGGCAGCAGATTGTCGTTGTTCTTGAGAAGCACGATGGCTTCCTCGGCGGTCTTCTCCGCCAGTTGCCGATGCTCGGGGCTATTGGTGATTTTCCGCGCGTAATCCGGATCGACGTAAGGGTTCTCGAACAGGCCCAGCCGGATTTTCGTGTACAGAATATCCGACACGGCGCGGTCAATCTGCCATTCGGGCACCTTGCCGTCCTTCACCTGGGCGAGGAGCGTGCGGTACACCGCGCCGTTGCTCAGATCGTAATCGACGCCCGCCGCCAGGGCCTGCCGGGCCGCGCCGGCGAAGTCCGCCGCGATGTGGTGCGTCTCCACCAGCATCTGCAATCCGTTGCCGTCGGAGGTAACGTAGCCCTTGAATCCCCATTCCTGACGCAGCACGTTCTCGAGCAGCCAGGTGTTGACGTGCGAGGGAATGCCGTCGATCTCGTTGTAGGAGGCCATCACGCTGCCCGCATGCGCCTCCTCGATGGCCGCGCGGAAGGCCACAAAGAACGACTCGCGGAGCACCCGTTCGGAGTAGTTGGCGGGCGCCGTATTGGTTCCGCCTTCCGGTTCCCCGTGGGCCGCGAAGTGCTTCGCCGTCGCCGCCACATGATGACGGTCGATCAGATAGTTCGGGCCCTGCATGCCTTCGATGGCCGCCACCCCGATGTGCGCCCCCAGATACGGATCCTCCCCGTAGGTCTCCTCGGTCCGGCCCCAGCGCGGATCGCGCGCCAGATCGAGCACCGGCGTGAAAGCCTGCTCCACGCCGGCGGAAGCCATCTCGTCGCCCGCGGCCGCGAAGACGTTTTTCACCATAGCGGGGTCCCACGTGCTGGCCAGCGCCAGCGCCTGCGGAAAACTGGTGGCGCCGTACGACATGAAGCCATGCAGCGCCTCGCCCTCGAAGATGGCGGGGATGCCGAGGCGCGTCTTCTCCGCCAGGTACCGCTGCGCCGCGTTGCGCAGCACCGCGCCATCGTGGGTGTCCACATGAGAGTTGATATCGAACAACTGGCGGAAAGCCTTTGCGGCCGTTTCGTTGGTGAACTGGCCGGTGGGATCGATAATCTGGCGGGCGAAGGCCGGGTAGAGCTCGGCGCATTTTTCCTCGAGTGTCATGCGCCCCAGCAAATCCGCCACCCGCTGTTCGATGGGCAGGCGCGGATTCTTGTAATCCGGCGCGGCGTCCTGAGCCCTGCCGGCCGTGGGGACCAGCAGCATTATCCCGAGGCACACGCAGCCCCGCAGTTTATCGATCATGGATACCCTTCCTTCTGGCTGTATTCTATCCGAAGCCCGTGGCAACACAGCGACTGCACCCCATTCATGCGCCGTTGTGGAGCAGGCGTTTTCGCCTGCATTCGGCCCTCGTTCGACCTTTGCACGGGCTGACAGAGGAAGGACGGGGGAGCCGGCGCGGGCGTTAGCGCCCGCTGCACGTCAATCCACGCGCAGCGATTTGAGCGGGTCCATGCGCGCCGCCCGCAAGGCCGGGCCGGAGCTGGCGATGGTCGCGATTCCGAAAAGGAAAAGGATGACGCCGGCGAACGTGACCGGATCCGTGGCGCCCACGCCGTACAGCAGGCTCGACAGGAATCGCGCAAACACCATGGCCGCCCCCGCGCCCGCCACAACACCTCCGGCGACGAACCGCAGGCTCTGGCCCAGAATCAATCCCACGATGCTCGGCTTGCTCGCGCCGAGGGCCATGCGCACTCCGATTTCATAAGTCCTCTGCACCACCGAGTGCGAGACCAGCCCGTAGGTCCCAATCGCCGCCAGCAGGAGCGCGGTAAATGCGAAGCTGAGCAGCACGCCCATCGTCGAGCGAAAACCGGAGATGGAGCCGGAAACGATCGCTCCCATGGTTTGTACCTCGCCAACCGGCACGTTGGGATTCTGATCGACGGCCAGCGCGCGGACCTCCCGCGCCACCCGCGCCGCGTCCGCGCCCCCCACGGTGCGGACAACCAGGTTCATCGCCGCCGGGAACTGGTGGTCAACCTGGACCGATTGCGCGTAGGGCATGTAGATGGCCCCGTTGATCCATGCGGGGACGCGATTCGTCAGATCGTACTGCCGGACATCCGCCACCACGCCGACAATGGTGCGCCAACGATCGTCCCACGTCGGCTTGACATGCTTCCCCACGGCGCTCTCTCCAGGCCAGAAGCGACGGGCGGTGGACGCCGTCACCAGGACCACTGGCGCTGAATTCGCCGAGTCGCTTTCGGTGAATCCTCTCCCAGCCAGCACGGGAATGCGCATCAGTGAGAGGTAATCGGGGGTGATCGCTCCGGCCCAGAGCAGGGGCAGGAAGTCGGCCGTCTTGGGATGGCCTTCCACGTCGGCGGGGATCTTGGGAAGCTCGCCGTCGAGGGGGACTGTGTTGGCGACGGCCACATCCACCACCTCGGGGATGCCCCGCGCACGCCGCAGCAACTCGTCGTAAAGAGCGATGCATCGGCCGCGATCGTTGCAGAACGACTGATTCGGGGCGATGCGTACAGTCAGAACGTGTTCCGCGTTGAAGCCCGGATTCGTGTCGGCCAGTGCGCGAATGGTACGCGTCAGCAGGCCGGCCGCCACCAGCAGCACCACCGTGAGAGCCACTTCCGCGGCAATCAGCCAGCCGCGAAACTGCACCCAGAAACTGCGGGCGGAGCGCTGGCCGCCGTCGCGGATGGTCTGGTTCAGGTCGATTTGCGATGCGCTGAGGGCGGGGGAGATTCCGAACGCAAGGCCGGTCGCCAGCGCGAGCGCGGCTACGAAGACGGCCACGTGTCCATCGATGCTCACGCCGGCGACGCCTGGCAGATCGTGCGGCAGCACGGAGCGGAAAACGGCGAGAGCGGCCCCCGCCAGCAGCAGGCCGAGGGCGCCCCCGGCAGCCGCCAGAAGAACGCTCTCCGTTAGAAGCTGGCGGACAATTCGGAATCGGCCGGCGCCGAGCGCGGCGCGCAACGCCATCTCTTTGCGGCGCGAGGCGGCGCGAGCAAGCATCAGGCTGGCCACGTTCGTACAAGCTACCAGCAGCACGATGCCGACCGAGGAGAGCAGTATCAGCAGCTTGCTCCGTACGTCGCCGACGATGTCCTCCTGCAGCGATATCACGCGCGAATCCATGTTCCAGTTGCGCGGCATCACCCACGGGAACATGTGGTCGAGCCGCGCGGTGATGACGCGGACCTCGCCCTGCGCCTGCGCGATGGTCGCCCCGTCACCGAGCCGCGCGATCAGCGGCGCGAAATCGCCGGCGAAGTATTCTTCCACGTTCGAGGGGTCCACCCTCGCGGGAACCCACAGTTCCACCCGCGGCGATGGGAAGCTGAACGCGGCGGGCATCACGCCCACCACCAGGCGGTTCACGCCGTTCAGCGTGACCATGCGGCCGATGGCCTGCGGATCGCCGCCGAACTTCGTCTTCCACAACGAGTGGCTGAGAATAACCAGGGCGTCCCGTCCCGGCCGGTCCTCGCCGGGCTCGAACCTGCGTCCCATTTCCACGGACGCGCCGAGCAGGGAGAACAGGTTCGCTGATGTCACGCTGCCCATCAGCCGCACCGCCTCGCCCGCGCCGGTGAGATTGAACTCCGAGTCCGCGCTGACCGAGGCCACTTCCATGGAGCGGCTCTGCTGCTGGAAGAGAGCCAGGCCCGCCTTCGGATAAGCCGATGTAATGCGCAATAGCCG